>VBDA01000237.1 GCA_005883655.1 Betaproteobacteria bacterium
CTTGTGGGTCGCGATGACCGCGACGCCTTGTGCGGCCAAGTGCGCATTGACCCGTTGCTCGAGCGTCGCAACACCCGAAGCATCGAGTGCCGTCGCCGGCTCGTCGAGCACCCACAGGCAACGCTGCGCGAGGTCCATGCGCGCCAACGTAATGCGGCGTCTTTGTCCCTGCGACAGCACGCGTGCGGGGATATCGTGGTGGTGGTCCAGCGACCATTCCGTAAGTGAGTTGGCCACCGCCACTCGGTTCGGTGCGGCACCGTGCAACGCGGCGAGCGAAAGAAGATTCTCCTCGGCCGTGAAATCGTCTTTGAGGGCCACAGCGTGTCCGATATAGAGCGTTGCGGCCCTGAGCGCCTGATCGAACGCGGCGACGGGCGTGCCACGCCACGACAGTCGGCCAATGTGCGGCTGCGTGAGGCCCGCCACTATGCGCAACAAGGTTGTCTTGCCACTGCCGTTGGCGCCGGTCACGATCAGCGCCTCTCCGCAATCCAATGCAAATTCGACGTTCGCGAACAACGTGACGCCACCGCGTTGTGCGGCGAGCCGTTCAGCTCTCAACATTGGTGGAGATACACCCGGAATACGAACCTGTAATTATAGCGTCCGGACGCGAGTAGGCTTGAGTTCATATAAGCCCGGGGCGGCGGCATGCCAGCCCTTCGCCAGTGCGCGACGGATGTGCTAGTGTTGCGCGGGAGCCCTGCCTTGGGCGACGCGGTCAATCTCGCTTCCCGGCTCGAAGGTCTGACCAAGCAAATACGGAGTGCTGCTGATCATCGGCGAGGACGCTCGGCGCGCCGTTCCCGATATGATTTGCCGCGAGCTCGATCGGGTGCTCGTCAAAGGAAAGGCAAATATTGCGATGACGGCACCGACCAGGCGAGCGCGAAGTTCGAGACTCGAGGCGCTGCTGGAGGACGGTCGCTTCGAGTTTGCCGGACTTTCCGGCACCAGCGCGGGGGGAATGAACGCCGCCGCGATGGTGCAGGGGTTGATACAGGGCGGTGAGAAGGGCGCGATACAGTCGCTGGAGGACTTCTGGCGGCGCACGCACGATCTCGCTCGCCGGACGGCGCCGATGTTCGCCGATCCCAGCGGCAAATCCCGCGGCGATCACAATCTCACCACCGCACCGGGAATGATCCTGCGGGCGTTCTTCGAGCAGATGGTCGGCAGCGTTTCACCGTACGCCGCGAACCCGCTCAACTACAATCCCTTTCGTTCACTTGTGGAAGACTTTTTCGACTTTGACGCGATCCGGAAGTCGGATGCCTGCAAGCTTTTTCTGGCCGCGACCCATGTGCAGACGGGAAAGATACGAATCTTTCACAACCGCGAGATCAGCGCCGATTCACTGATGGCAACCAGCTGCGTGCCGACCATGTTTCAGGCTGTCGAGGTCGACGGCGAATACTACTGGGACGGCGGCTACGTCGCCAATCCGGCAATCTTTCCGCTGATCGACGAGTGCGACGCCGGTGACATCGTGCTGGTCCAGTTGACCAGCACCCGTGTGCCGCGGCTGCCGCGCCACGCCGCCGAGATCAAGGAGCGCTTTAGGGAAATTACGCTGAACGCCTGTCTGATCCGCGAGATCCGGGCCATACACCTGATCACTCGCTTGATCGACGAGGGCAAGATCGACAATCCATCGATGCATCGCATCAACCTGCATGTGATCAAGGACCCGGCGGCGTTTTCCGGAATGTATGCGGGCAGTGCGCTCAACACCGACTGGGACTTCCTGAATGCATTGAGGCGTGCCGGCACGCTCGCCGCGAAGCGGTGGATCCGCGCGACGTATCAGAAGCTGGGAACCAAAGTCCCCTTCGACCAAACGGTGCTCGACGATTACCTTTGAGGCACTGGCATGGTCAGGGTTTTCGAGACGACGACGCGGTCTTCGTACACGCCGCACATGGCCGAGCCGCTAGGCGCTTCGCCGTTTTTACCGCCGCGCCTTGCGGCAACGCTACGGCACAATTTGATCGATGGTAATGCGAACACCGGTCGCACCCGGCTTGAGCGGTGCGCTCCGGCCGAACAGGTCCCCGGGTTGCGGCAATGCGTTGCCGCTCTTGGAGATTCGCGCTTCGACGATGACGCTCGCCGCTGCTGAAAGCTTCACACCGGGAGCCATGCTCATGCTGTCGTCGAGCGAAAAATCGCGCGGCAGCTCCTTGGCCGGAATGCGCAGCACCGCCAGCGGCATGCGCGGCCCTTGCGCGGCGCGCGCGAAAATGAAGACGGTGTCGTTGAGCGCAACTTTGGAGGCAAGCGCGGCGTTCAAGTCGACACGACCTGCGATCGCGGAGCCCGTGCTGGCGCCCCGCGCCGCGGATGGTGCCGACGCGGGCGGCGCGTTGGCAGCCGCGCGCTTGGACGGCGCGACAGAGCTGCCCTTGCCTTCACGCTTGGCAGCGTCGACTTCAGCGATGACATCGGCGACCTGACGCGCTTCGTCCGATCCAGCCGGCAGCTCGGCGGCAAGCCGCCGCCAGTACGCGATCGAAGTATCGAGATCGCGCGTTTCGAGGGCGGCCGTCGCGGCCAGCGCCAAAGCCTTTTTGTGTTTGGGATCGATGGCGAGCGCACGCTGGATCAGCGCCGCCGGCGCTCCCTCAAGCCTTCGGTCCTGCGCCATCGCTAGCGTGTCCGCATAATCGGCAAGCAAGCTCGCGTTGTTCGGTATCAGCGCGTCGGCGTGCGCGTAGGCGTCGGCCGCGTCGGCGAAACGCTCAAGCGCCTGGTAGGAATGCGCCAACAGCACCCAGCCGTCCGCGTCGCCCGGACGCTGCTTGAGGCGCTGGGCGAGACTCTCGACCATCGCCGCGATCTGCCGCTCGGACATTTCGTGGCCCGGTCCACCGTCCGCGGCAGCGACCGCGGCGACTGGGTTGCCGAGACGCTGGTAGAGCGTGAACGCCGCTGCGGGGACCAGCAGCATCAGTGCAAGCGCCAACACCCAGGCGCGCTTCAGTGCGGGCGCTGCGGCGCTTTCCGCCGGGGCCGGCGACGGAGGCGGGGCTCGGACCGTGGCCGCGACATCTTCGGAAACCCGCCGCGCCAGCTCCGCAAGCGCGGCGTCGCGTTCCGACGGCGCGATCGTTCCGGCGGCGTACTCGGCATCGAGCGCGCGCTTCTGGTCGCGGTACACGGCAATGGCCGCGGTGTCGTCGTCCGGCGCGATGGCGACGTGGTGCCCGCGCAACAACGGCCAAAGCAGCATGCCAAGCGTCAATGCGACCAGCAGTGTGGCGATGGACCAGAACAGCAGCATCGAAAGAGTCGGCCAGGCGATCGAGGAGTGCGCGGCCGCGGCGTGCGTCGCGAAAGAGCGCGCATTATACCGGTGCAGCAGGCGCGACGTGGATTCAACTTCCGCGGGCACCGCGCAGCCGTGCCTGACGGCGCAGGTTACAAAACTCGGCGCGGTCTATAAACTCTACGCTGACCGAACGCGCCAAAAGGCGCGGGCAGGTGGGGAGTCCGCGCCAGAGGCGCGGAAAGCGTGCAGTCGTCGTGCTCTACGCCGCGGGTCAACCGGGGAGCCTACCGTTGGCGCACCAGTCGATACTGGCATACGCGCGTTACCGCTATCTCAAGATCGCGACGGCCGCCGTTGTCGTCGCGATCGCGGCGTACGCCTGGGATCGGCCACCAAACGGCCGTTACGGAGGTACCTGGCTCGGCTATACGCTGGGCACGGTCGGCGCGCTGCTGATCTTCTGGCTGCTGTATTTCGGCGTTCGCAAGCGCCGCTATGCGTCGAACGCCGGAATGGTGCAGGGCTGGCTTTCGGCGCATTGCTACCTGGGCACCACCCTGATCGTTATCGTCACGCTGCACGCCGCATTCAAGTTCGGCTGGAACGTGCACACACTGGCCTACGTGCTGATGCTGGTGGTGATCTTCAGCGGGTTCTACGGCGTGT
>VBDA01000238.1 GCA_005883655.1 Betaproteobacteria bacterium
GAGCCCAAAACCGTGCCTTTGATTGTGAGCGTGGGCGGGCTTGCAGTGTAATCTGCAGTCACCGATGTGATCAGCGGCGGTGATGATGCCTGAGCCGCGACCGGCGGTGTAAGCGGTAATGCGACGATCAAGACCAGCGCCGCAACCGCGACCAACCGTTGCAGAGATGATTGATGGTTCATGAAGCCTCCCTGTTCCTATTGCCGGCCAACCGGCTTGTAATCGAGGCCTCAGGATGGCGCACCGATGGCACACCGCACATGGGGAAGCGTTCCCATATTGCGTTGTGCAATTCCCTATTTTGGCAAGAGGCCGCGCACGGTCACCGCGGCGACCGCAGCCCGGGCGCCCCTCCCGGCTGCACGGAGGCGAGCAGATATTCGCACGGCTCGTCGTGGAGGCCGTGCGTCGCCTTGTGGGTGTTCGGGTCGAGCGGACGCACAATCGCTCTGCAGCGTGCATACGACCCATCCACGGAGATTGCTCCGGCGCGGAAATCACTGCGGCACGCCACTGACTGCGACATTGCCACAGATCGCATAGACCAGGACAGGAGCGTTCCATACTACTGCTGCGGTCACGGATGGCCCCGATTGACTGCTCGCCTTGCCGTACCACCCAATAGGTAATGGAGTCGGAGCATCGGGCGGAAAATCCGGAAAGATAGGCTGACTGGCGATCAGCGCGGCCTGCTCGTTGAAGCGTTCCCCTGCAACAGCTCCCCCACTGATAGCGACTTTCCCGGCGGGACACATCGCGCTGCCCCCATCGTTCGGGCCAATGCGGAGCGGGGCGTAAAATGCCGTCACCACTTCCATGGCGCTGATGCCCGCTGGCCCCTGTGGGCCCTGGGCTCCCGCTGGACCCGTCGGCCCGGCCGGACCCGGGTCGCCCCTGGCGCCCTGCGGCCCCGCAACGCCAGGATCGCCTTTCAGCCCTTGGGGCCCCGCCGGCCCAGTCGGTCCTGGGTCGCCTTTGACGCCTTGCGGCCCGACTGGCCCGAGCTGATTCCAGCTGACAACGCTATCGCCTTGCTTACACGCCGATGGTTGAGCAGGACTCACGGCAACGTTGTAAAGATCGCCTTTGAGGTTCAGACAGCCACGGAAAGTGGGTGCGTCGGCTGCGAAAACGCCGAATGTTGATCCGGAGAATGCGACAACTGCGACGATGGCGAGCGCCGGCAGACGCCGAGTACTGAGTATATGCAAGTGGTACATGATTCTGTTGATCATGATCTATCTCCTGGTTTTTCGGCGGGTACAGGGCGCCGCCGAGCCGCACCATCTGGCACTCCATCACGAAGACACTCGGAGGCTCCCATCAAAAATGGAACCACTGCGCACACGGGGCTACAAACTCGCGCCGACCATGCTTGGTGAAGACGTGCAAGTAGAGCTGCCGGCGCGATAACCGGCCATGTTGTCCTATCAGGCCGACGTCCTAAGCGCACCACGGCTTGATCTCGATCAGTCCGGCGGACTTGGCCATGACGCACAGGAAGTAGCCGAGGTCCATTTCCCACCATTTCACCGAAAACTTTGGAGACTGCGGCTGGTGATGATGGTTGTTCTGATAGCCCTCGCCCATCACCAGCAGCGCGACCCAGATGTTGTTCTTCGAGTTATCACTGTTCTTGAAATTGACGTAGCCAAAGCGATGGCCGAGCGCGTTCACCATCCAGGCCTGGATGGGATGGCTCATGATCCCGAACCAGTACGCCGGAGCGAGCAGCAGCGCACCGGAGCCAAGGCCGATCGCAAACCCGATCATCGCGTGAAGCAGGTACGGCAGGAACCAAAGCCGGTTGCGGTTGAGCCAGTTCACGGAGAACTCGAGATCGCGCACGACTGCGATATATGGCTGTCGTCCTTTCATGAGACACGCGAGCGTTCGTTCGTAAGAGCAAAGCTGGACCAGCATGAGGTTCCACAGACCGCTGTGCAGGGGACTGTGTGGATCGAGCAGCGTGTCAGCGAACTGATGGTGCATCCGGTGCATGCAGACCCATGCTTTCGGATCGATCGCGGTCACCCAGTTACCGGTCCAGATCACGAATCTGCGAGTCCACGGCTTGAGCGTGACCGACCGGTGCGCAAGTCCGCGGTGGTAGAAGACCGTGATGTAGAAGATGTTGATCAGGTATGCGCCGAGAAACACGGCAATACACGCCATCGCATAGGACATGGTGTCAGCCTCCCACCTGACACGACGACGGGCCGGCTGAGGCGAACGCGGCCACGGCCATCGTCAGCGTCTCTAACTGCCCAGCGAAGAAGTGATTGGCGCCCACAATCACTTCGAGCTGCGCTCTAATCCCGGCGCAGGCGACCAACTCCCGCACTTGCGCGAGGTTGGCATACGCGTCACGCTCGCCCTGTACGACGAGCAAGGGTTTAGTCGCATCACCCAGATATCCGAACCCGAATAGATTTGCAGGAAGACCGATTCCAAGGAGCCGCGTCACGCGTGCGTCTCGTGCACCGACGTCGAGCGCTACCCATGCTCCAAACGAGAAGCCGCCAACGAGGATCTCGTCGTGGTCTCCGGCAAGATATTCAATAGCTGCCCGAACGTCGTCGCGCTCACCGGGTCCGCCCTCGAATGCGCCATCACTTTTTCCGACACCACGGAAGTTGAACCGGAGCACGGTGAAATCGCAGGCGTGGAGCGCACGGGCCGTGCGCGAGACCACCTTGTCGAACATGGTGCCGCCGTACTTAGGGTGCGAGTGGCACACGATCGCGGCCGCGCGCGTGGCGGAACATCGGCGGATGGTGGCCTCGAGCCGACCCGCGGCTCCGCGGATGAAGAGCTCAACGCTTTCGCCATTCATCGGAGCGGTTACCACGAGCTCTCCAGCGTGCGACCCTTCGCGTACGCTTCCGCGAGCGCGCGCCGGCGGATCTTGCCGCTGCTCGTCTTCGGGAGCGTCCCGGGGCGCACGAACACCAATGCGTCGATCGGGATCGCCTGTGATTCGAGGGCCGCGCGCACGTCTCGGGCCAATTCCGGATATTGCTCGGGCGGGAATTTGGTTTCGGCTATTACATGGCAGCGCTCGGTCTCGTCCGCCGCTGCGCGTATACCGACGGCTGCGACACCGCCGCCGCGGACTCCCGCGACCGCAGAAACCGCTTCCTCGATGACTGATGGAATCAGATTGTGGCCGGCGCGGATGATGAGATCTTTCTTGCGACCGGTGATGAAAAGCGTGCCGTCGGCGAGATAGCCGAGGTCTCCTGTGCGCAGCCAACCTCCACGCACAGCGTCGTTGGTCTCTGCTGGATCGTCGAAATAACCGAGCATGAGCGTCGGCGCACGCACCAGGATTTCGCCCACGCACCGGTCGCGTCGTAGCGAGCCATCCTCCGCGATGACCT
>VBDA01000239.1 GCA_005883655.1 Betaproteobacteria bacterium
CGACCGACGTGTGACAGTAACGGCAATCGATCCCGTCGTCGGTGACATGGTGCTTGTGGCTAAAGGGCACGCTTTGCTCGACCGGCGCTGCGAGCTGTGCGTCCGGGCGCGCGGTCACGCGATAAGAAATCGACGCGAGGGCCAGCAGGGCGAGCCCGACAACGACGACCAGACGCAAAAGCAGCGTGAAGCGGGCCGAGAAGACTTGCGCCACGGCGGCGATTCTTTTGGGTTAACGGCGCGCTAACCGCGCGGTGCCGCTTGTCAACATAATCAGAGATTGTTTTGCTTGCTTCAAGTCGGCATCCGAGCAGGCCACTTGTATTCTCTGCAACGGCGGCGCTGCAGCGAGATCCTCGCAACCTTCGTGCCCGTGAGGCGACATCATCCGGACTGATGCTGCGACCGCATGCTAATCCGCTGAATCCGCACCTTTTCCGATCGGGACGCGGTCGAGCAGTCGGCACCGCGACTAGGCGATGCTTGTAAGAATTACGGGCCCGTTCGGGAGCTCACTATTCCTCCTTACGAAACCATTCGTTGCCGCCATAACCGAGGAACCCCATCGCAAGCCGCACGATTCCGTACGATATCCAGATCGCCGCCTTGTAGAGCCGCGGCCGGCTTTCCCAATCGTCGGCGGCGATGCGGCGTGACCCCACGCTCACCATCTCGACCAATTGCGTCTTCAGCTCGCGGTTGAATCCGTTGTCACGGACGAACACATTGGCCTCGCGGGCCATCAGCAGACTGTACGGATCGATGTTCGACGAACCGACCGTCGCCCAATGATCATCGACCACCGCGACCTTCGCGTGCAGCAT
The DNA here is from genome assembly GCA_005883655.1 of Betaproteobacteria bacterium. Classification (GTDB taxonomy): domain Bacteria; phylum Pseudomonadota; class Gammaproteobacteria; order Burkholderiales; family Casimicrobiaceae; genus PALSA-1003. The sequence continues at coordinate 825 of VBDA01000239.1, forward strand.
GCTGCGGTGATACTCCTGGATGATGATGCCGGCCTGGAGCAGCTGGCCGTAGAGCGCGCGTGTCGCGAAGTGAAGCAGCAGGTATTCGACTCTCGCCTGCAGCAGCAGTGTCACCACCACGCCGCGTCGAGCGGCATCCTTCAACGCCCCCCGGAACCGGATGCCTGGAAAAAAGTACGAGCGCTCGATGTCCCGCCGATGACGAAGGTTGTCGCGGGTGACGAATTTCGCGGTTTGCGAGCCGACGCGCTCGCCGCGCCTGCGGTCCGGAAACAAAGGGACGTCGCTGTTGCCGGAGCGTACCAGCTGCACGAGCGCCCACACCCGCTGCATCGTCTGTGCGATCGACACCACGAGCGGCCCTTCGACCATGACCGCGAAGTCGGCGCGCGGCGGCGTATGGCCGGGGGTGTTGGTGTCATCGATGACGTTGATGCCGCCAACGAACGCCACGCGACCGTCGATCTGACACAGCTTGCGGTGCAGGCGCCGGAGGCGATGCGAGCGAAATTGCCACGGCGCGACCTCGGGACGATACCTTAGCAGCTCTACGCCTGCGGCGGTGATCTCGCGCTCCAGACCAGGAGTGAGGTAGAACTTTGCGCCCCAGCCGTCGACCATGACGCGCACCTTCACTCCGCGATGCGCTGCGCGCTCTAACGCCCCCGCGATTTGGCGGCCGGACGCATCGTCGGCGAAAATGTAGGTCTCGAACCAGACCTCGTGTTGCGCGGCATCGATCGCGCGCTCCAGCGCGGGGAAGTACTCGGTGCCATTGCGCAGCAGCGTGAGCTTGTTCCCGGGCTTGAAGCGATTCACGTCCTATCGCTGCCTGGCCGCGTGCTTACGCTCGAGATCGAATGTCGCCGCCAGCGCCGCGTGGTCCGACAGCCGCGCCAGTGGATAGGCGTAATGAACGTCGGTGTCCACGATGTTCAAGCCGCGCGCATAAATGCGGTCGAGCCTGAAAACCGGCAGCACCGACGGAAAGGTCCTCGCCGGGCGCCCGCGGGCGGCGGAAAACACCTCGACCACGCCGAGATCCTCCTGCAGCAATCGGTCGGCCTTGCTGCGCCAATCGTTGAAATCGCCGGCGATGACCAGCGGCGCATCGAGCGGTACCATTTCTCGAATCCGTTCGGTCAGGGCGTGAATCTGCCAGCGCCGGCCACGCTCGAACAGGCCTAGATGGACATTGATGCAGTGAAGCGGCGGCACGCCGCGCTTGAGCTGCATCACGCAGTGCAAAAGGCCGCGGTTTTCGAAGGCGTGCGCTGAAATGTCCTGGTTCGTGTGCGCGATAATGGGATAGCGAGACAGCACAGCGTTGCCATGATGGCCATGGCGGGTTGTCGCATTCCTGCCATATGCCACTTCGTGCCACACCGTATCGGCGATGAACTCATGTTGCGGCATCAGCGGCCAGTCCCGGTAGCGGCCCGCATGCCGGCGGTGGACGCCCTGCACTTCCTGCAGAAACAGAATGTCCGCTGCCATTCCGCGCAGCTTTTCCCGCAATTCATGGATGACCATTCGCCGTCCGAGGTGCGAGAACCCCTTGTGAATGTTGAAGGTGGCAACAGTGAATCGCATGGTCTTAGGATTTCCGGGGGGCGGTCCAATAGTAGCGGCATTTGCGACTTTTGAATCGTCGCGCCTGACACCGCTGTGTCCCGATAGTGTAAGGTGGCGCGAGCCCCCGCGACCAAAGGGCCAGATGGGTCTAGCGCCCGTCTTTCGCGTCATTTTGGTTCAACTCATTTTCGTTCACTAAGGAGAGACATTCATGAAGCAACAGACCACGATACAGGCTGCGGTGGCGGGCTTGCTCGCGCTAGGCCTCGCGGCGTCCGTCTCGGCCGCCCCGGTACCACCTGATGCCAGCAAAGACAAATGCTTCGGCATTGCCAAGGCCGGACAAAACGATTGCGCAGCCGGCAAGCACGCATGCGCCGGACAAAGCACGGTCGACAACGATCCGGTGTCATGGAAATACGTGGCCAAGGGAACTTGCGAAAAGGTCGGCGGCAAACCGGCCGCGCCGAAGTCCTGACGGCGGGTTTCCGACACGCGCCGGCGCTCGCCAGCCTTCGGTCCCGCCGGCGCATTTTTCTCGACGACCCAAACCAATGCCTGCCTCGACCGCACTCCCCGTCTCCGCGGGCATCGGTTTGCGCTCCCCGCATGTGGGCCGCGTCCGGGCCGAGCGGCCTCTCGTCGGTTGGCTCGAGGTCCACAGCGAAAACTATTTTGTCGATGGCGGACCGGCGATCGCCGCCTTGGAAGCCATCCGTCGCGATTACCCGATTTCGCTGCATGGCGTCGGATTGTCGCTGGGGTCCGCCGATGCGCTCGACGCAAGGCACCTCGGACGGCTCAAGCATCTTGTCTCCCGGATCGACCCGGGTGCGGTGTCAGAGCACCTTTGCTGGAGCCATGTCGACGGCCGCCATCTCAACGATCTCCTGCCGCTGCCGTTCACCGAAGAAGCGCTGGCGCTCGTTTGCGATCGCGTCGACGCCGTGCAAAGCGCGCTCGGGCGTACGCTGCTGGTCGAGAATGTCTCCGCCTACGTTCGCTTCGACGACGATGCGATGAGCGAATGGGAGTTCGTCGCCGCCGTCGCCCGCCGTACCGGCTGCAAGCTGCTCTTCGATGTCAACAATATCTACGTCAACGCAGTCAATCATGGGTTCGACGCGAGCGCCTATTTGACGGCCATTCCTGCCGACGCAGTGGCCGAGATTCACCTCGCCGGGTTCGACTCGAGCGGAGACTGCCTCATCGATACCCACGGGGCCCGGGTCGCCCCTCCGGTATGGGAGCTCTACCGCGCCACCGTCGCATGCTTCGGCCCCAAGCCGACGCTGATCGAGTGGGACACCGATATCCCTCCGCTCGAGATCCTGCTCGACGAGGCGGCACAGGCACAGATCATCCTCGAGACCTGCGATGCCATCGCTGCGTGAATGGCAGCGTGCGTTTTCGGCTGCCGCCGTTTTCAACGATGCGGCGGCGCTGGCGGAGCTGCGCATTGTCGCCGGCGGGATGAAGGCCGAAGCGCGGATCGGCATTTACCGCGCTAATGTGCTGGGCAATTACCGTAGAGCGCTCGCAGCGACCTACCCGGTGACAAAGCGCCTGGTCGGCGCGCCGTTCTTCGACGCGGCGTCCGACAATTTCGTTCGCGGCCATCCCTCGACCCGCGGCGATATCAACCGCTATGGCGCAGATTTCTCGGAATTCCTCGCCACCTACGCACCAGCGCGCGATCTCAAGTACTTGGCGGATGTGGCTCGTCTTGAGTGGGCTGTTGACCAAGCGAACATCGCCCGCGACGCGGCATCGCTCGACCTCACCGCACTCGCCAGCGTGC
>VBDA01000240.1:0-526 GCA_005883655.1 Betaproteobacteria bacterium
TTGAGCGAACCCGCGAGCGGGCTGTAGTCGTGGATGCGCGTCCAGTCATCAGTGTCGAGGTTTGCGGCGACCGTGACGATTGCCGCCGCCTCCGGCACCTGCGCAGCCATCAGCCAGGCAACGGTTCCGCCTCCGCTATAGCCGATCAACACCACACGACGAAATGGATGCAGATTGAGAAAATGCCGCAGCGCGGCAACCATGCTGGCGATGACTTGGGGCGAGTAACGCTGATGCGTCCAAATAAGCGGCGCGCAAATGGAATTGAACCTGGTCTCCTCCACCGCAGCGAAGTAGCACGGACGGCCCAGAAAAAGGCGCGGACCGGAATCCTCGGCCATGAGCTCGAGCGCCAAGGGCGTGCGCGGGGTGGGATCGGGCGCCGGGCGCGTGAGATCGAGCCAGGGCGTGCCGTCGTGTTCGACGTAGACGTGCAAGGTGTCGGAACTCTCGAGCGGTCCGGCCACATACGCCACGTGACGAAATCCCGTGCCCTGCAAACCGATGGATGAAAATCCCAAGGCGT
>VBDA01000240.1:560-4306 GCA_005883655.1 Betaproteobacteria bacterium
TGGCGTGGCGCAGGCGGCGAGCATTGCTGCAACCAGGACAATCCACCGCCGAGGCAATCGAAGGCCGCGGGCGCAAGGCAAAATAGATCGACGGGAGGCGCCGCGCGAACAGGCGGAATCAGGGCGACGGAAACCGCGCGCCTGCGCCGACTCGGAGAGCGCTAAAGATTTCTCTTTAGAATTGCTTGCGAACGCCCAGCACGATGCCGTAGTTGCTCTCGTTCTTGAGCCCGACGGCGCCGCTGAACTGGGCGAATCCCGACAGGTTGTTAGGCAGCGTCGCGCTGCTTCCGATCGCAAGAATCGCATAATCCCGCGTTGGCGTCGCAGTCGGAATGGCGAATATCGTGTTGAGGGGATCGGCGACGTATTTTGAGACGATCGACGGATTGTCGTTCTTGAATTCGTGCATCCAATTTGCGGTGACGTACGGCACGAAAACCCCGACCGAGCTGTTGACGACCGTCGATAACTTGCCGATGGTTCGCGAATCCACCGACAGTCCGAGTCCGTTGTTGGGCTCGTTTTCCGTGAAGGCCTTGTTCTTGACGTGGATGTACCCCAGCCTTGCGGTTGGCGTAACCGTGATGGGCGCCATCTCGAAGCTGCGGCCGACGCCGATGGACGCGGACCATTGATCACCGTTCGGACTGGCCGTCGCGGATGTGTTGATGGCCTTCGCTGTTGGATTATTCGACGGAATGAGAATGTTGCGGGTCGAGTCGTAGTCGACAGAGCCGTACGCGATAAACCCGTCGACGTACCAGGTATCGACGTAATACGTTGCGTAAGCGGCGACGCCCGTCGTCCTCGCCTTGACGTTGCCAAGCGATTGCTCGTAGTCGGAATGGGTGTCTCTATAGCTGAACGTCCCGCCGAGCACGAATTTGTCGCTGATGCGGTAGTCGGCGCCGGCGAGCACGCTGAAGCTGCCGTAATTGTAGGCGTTCTGCAGCGGGGTTTGGTCCACGTCGCCCCAGGCATATCCGAGATTGACGAAGCCGCCCCAGCGGCCGCTCAACCCATCGTCGGGGCCCGCGGCGCCGCCTCTATCGCCTGCCAAGACGCCCGTTGAGGCATGACCATCGGCGGCTTGTTGCGCTTCCTGGCCATTCATGCCGATGACCAGGCCTCGCGCGCCGCCGCGCAGATCCAGCAGCCGGGAGCCGACCAGACTCATTTTCGATGCTTCCACGCTGATCTGCTTTTGAGCGTTCGCCTGTACCGGCGCGATGGCCTGGATGCCGCGCTTCAACTGATCGTCGGTGATTTTCAGATTGAAGTTGCCATTGGGATCAAACGGTGGCGGCGTTCCCTGGTTGAAAAACGCGGTTGAAACCATCAGCGTGCATGAATTCGACAGCCGCTCCGCAGGCGTGCCGTTTGGATTGGGCGTAGCGAGAGCCGGCTTCCCGCCGAGACCGTTAAGTGCGATACAAACCGTCTGCACCGTGCTGGCAACGGGTTTTTGAAGCTCGGTGATTCCGGGTACGCTGGGAAGACCCTGACCCGCGGCGAGTCCTGCATAGCCGGCGCACAAAACGACGCATCCGGTCATTACCGCAACATCGCCGAGCAGCCGGTACCGCAACAGGTTCTTCAACTGGTTCCCCTTTCGAGTTACGCGCATGTGAGACGCGCGCGATTGCGTGACGCCCGGCGCGTGATTTCCCGGAGATCAATGCCTTGCCGCGCTTGAGCATGGGCCAGTCTGCGGCGCCGGCTCGAACTCGAGGCGGCGGGCAACCGGTCCCTTTTTGAGCAACGTTACTGCCTGTCGTATAGAATTGCAGAGAAAATCGACCCATGTCAATCAAATGCAAGTGCAGCGCGCTAATGCTCGGGCCGGTTGTGGCGGAATTCCCACTTCGCATGAGCACTGCCCTGAAATGACGCGCTCACCATTCGCTTGCCCATGCCTCCGGCAGTCGCTAACGGTCGCCGGCGCAATCATCATCAGCCTTGTCTGCCAGTCGGCAGGCCTCGCGGCACCGAACGCCATGGTGGCCGTGATCGACGATCGCCAGAACGCGGACAGGCTGCTGGTGGTGGATTGCATGTTGCCCGGACAAGTGCGCCAGCTTGGAACCGGCATCACCTATATGGCGCCGCGACGCGCCATCAAGACCACCGGTTCGGAATGCGCGATCCGCGGCGGCGAATACGTTGCGTACGACCGGTCGAACTATGCAACGGCGCTGAAGGTATGGCTCCCATCCGCGCAAGGCGGCGACAAGGTCGCGCAGACCAATGTGGGGGAGATCTACGAAAAAGGCCTGGGCACGGCACCCGACTATGCGAACGCGGCGCTCTGGTATCAGAAAGCCGCGGACCAAGGGTATCCGCGGGCGCTGATCAATCTCGGCTTCCTGTACGAACAGGGACTCGGCGTGTCGAAGGATCAGGCAAACGCGCTCAAGCTCTACCGCAAGGCTGCGGGCATCGAAGGGAGCATCAATCTCGACGCTGGGCCCGCAACGGCTTCCAAGCAAGAGCTCGACTCGCTGCGCAAGGAGCTCGAGCGCACGCGGCAAGAGCTCGAAAAGGCGCGTCGTGCGCTGGATGAAGAGCGCCTCAAATCGAGTCAGGAGATCGAGCGATTGACGCAGAAGAAACTGCAGGCGGCGGCGGCCGGAAACACCGAGGAAACGCGCAGGCTGGAATCGTTGCTCAAGGAACGCGAGGCTGAGCTGGAAAAACGCCGAACGCAGGTCGCGCAGTCCGAACAGGCGAACGAGGACTTCAAAGCCCGCCTGGCGCGCCTGGAGGGCGAAAGCGCATCGCTGCGCCAAGAGCTGGAAACGGCTCGGCGGCAACTCGCGCAAAGCCAGCGCGACATCGAAGACAAGAAAAACGCGGCGGCGGAAGCCCAACGCAAGCTCGATGCGATGCAGTCGGAGCTCGCGCGCCAGAAAAATGCTGCCGCCCCGGCGGACCCTGCGCGCATCAAGGCGCTCGAAGCAGAACTCGAAAAAAGCAGGACCGAATTTACGCGTCAGAAGCAGGACATTTCCCGGCTCGAGACCGACGTCACCGGCTACAAGGAGAAGGTCTCCAAGCTCGAGCTCAGGCCGGAAGCGCTGAAGCAACAAGCGCCAAGACAGCTTGTGGCAATGACGCCGCCTTCGATTCAAATCATCGATCCCCAGATTGTGCTCACGCGCGATACCGCGACGGTCAAGGTCCGCTCCGGTGTGGGCGCGCGGTCGATCGTGGGACGTGTCACGGCGGCGGCCGGGCTCCTGTCTTTCACCGCCAATGACGTCCTTCAGGACATCGATGGCGATGGCATGTTCAAGACCAGTGTAGATCTGGGCGCGGGCAAGACGCGGGTCACGATGGTTGCCGTCGATCGCCAAGGCAAGCGCGCTGCGCTCGAATTCTTCCTGGAGTCGGACGCGGCAGTCATCAAGCCGGTCGCCACAGCGCCACCCAGGCTGGCCGGACAAAATCTTGGGCTTGGTAAGTACTACGCGCTTGTGATCGGTAATCAGAAGTATCAGAAGCTGGCACGCCTGAACACGCCGGAGGCGGACGCATCGGATATCGCGGCGCTGCTCAAGGATCGCTACGGCTTCACCGTTACGCTGCTGCTCAATGCCACCCGCTGGCAGATCATGGAGGAGCTGAACAAGTTGCGATCGGTCGTGACCGAAAAAGACAATCTTCTGGTTTATTACGCGGGCCACGGCCAGATCGACCGCGTGAACTCGCTGGCAAACTGGCTGCCTATCGATGCGGATTCT
>VBDA01000241.1 GCA_005883655.1 Betaproteobacteria bacterium
CGCGGATTTCGGCAAGCGTTTGCATGACGAAGGCAACCGACATCGGTGTCGAAGGCTCGACGCGCGGCGACGGGCGGCGCGGGGCGGGACGCCCGCGCGGACTCGGAGGCTCGCGTGCGAGCAGATCCAGCACGCCGAGGCGGATACTTCCTACTGCGGACATACCCTGCGGCGTCCACGCCGCAATGTTCGGATCGTCGATCAGTTGCACCAGTCGGGCGCCCGCGGGAAGATGCGGTCCGGCGCCTTCGACGTGGTAGGTGAACGCGGCCGCTCCGAGCGCGAAGATGACGTCATGTCCCGCGAGAAGGTTCACGATCTTCTCGCGCATCGGGGGAAGGAACCCGGCAAAGAGCGGGTGATCCTCGGGGAAGCTGCAGCGCCCCGACATTGGCGCTACCCAGACCGCGGCATTGTGCCGTTCGGCGAGCCGCACCACGTCGCTCCAGGCGCCGTCGCGATCGACCGCCGCGCCGACCACGAAGGCCGGACGCAACGATGTGTCGAGCGCCTCGCCAATCGCGTCGAGCACCCGCGGCTCGGGTCGGATGCCGGTGCTGACAACACGCGACGGCACGGGCTCACAGGGCTTCTCCCAGTCATCGGCCGGAATCGAAACCAGCACCGGTCCGCGCGGTGGCAACATCGCGGTGTAATAGGCGCGTGCGATGGCGAGCGGAACGTCCTCGGCGCGCGCGGGCTCGCAGCTCCATTTCACGTACGGCTTTGGAAGCTCCGTTGCCTGGACGGAAAACAGAAACGGCTCGTACGGGAGGATCGAGCGTGCCTGTTGGCCCGCGGTGATGACGAGCGGCGTGCGGTTCCTGTAGGAGGTAAAGATGTTGCCCATTGCGTTACCGACGCCGGCTGCGGAATGCAGATTGACGAAGGCGGCGTTGTGCGTCGCCTGCGCATAGCCGTCCGCCATGCCCACGACCACCGCTTCCTGCAGGCCGAGCACGTAGCGGAAGTCCTTGGGGAATCGTCGAAACAGCGGCAACTCCGTGGAGCCGGGATTGCCGAAGATCGAGGTCATTCCGAAAGCGCGCAGTAGATCGAGGACGGCGATGCGGACAGTCATCGCGATCCCTTGTCTTGCGCGAAGCTGGTCGTGGGCATTACCGTCCGGGGCGATTCCAAAAGATCAGATTGCCTCATTCAATGGCGCAATAACGTCTATCGATGCACAATGAGCCATACTTGCTGCACTTGTCAAAGAACCTGGCGTGCGCGATAGGTGTCGGCCGCCCGCCAGGCCATCATCAACTGCGCGCCGCGATTCGTCAGCGACGAAGAATGAAGGGAATGGGTCATGGAACTTCCCGCAGTTAGGATGCCAAGTTTTCCTTTGCGGCGAATAGGTATTGTTATCGCCGGAGTGATCGTTCTCGTCCTCTTGTGGCCGTTCTATTCGGTGCCCACGGGCAGTCGCGGCGTCGTTACTCAGTTCGGCAAGATTGTCGGCATTGAAGGAGAGGGATTGGCGGTCTTGCCTCCTTGGCAGAAACTATCCAACTTCAGCATCCGGGCGGAGAAAGCCGACATTGAGAATGCCGAAGGGAGCACCAGCGATACGCAGCCGGTAAAGGTGAGCATGACCGTGCGGTACAGCATCGCCACCGATCGCGTGTCGGAGGTATTTGAAAAATATTCCCATGACGGCAACCTGTCGTCTTACGTTCAAACCGCGACGCAAGAAATCTTCAAGGCCGTGACGGCAAAATACACGGCCCCTGATTTGATCGCCCAACGCGCCAAAGTATCCAGCGACATCAACGCTGCTTTGCGCGAGAAGCTCGCGCTGTACGGCGCGCAAGTCATCAATATCGATATGCGGAACTTCGCATTCTCGGACTCCTATATGCACGCCATTAACGAAAAGGTGACTCAGGAGCAGCTGCGCCTCGGCGCCGAGAACAAGCTCAAGACGGTGGAGGCCGAGCAAAAACAGAAGGTCGCAATTGCCGAGGCCGAGGCAAGTGCACGAAAGGCACAAGCGGATGGCGAAGCCTACGCCAACCTCACGATTGCCAAGGCCCAGGCCGAGGCCTTGCGCGTCCAAAACGCGGCGCTCGCCCAGAACAAGGACGTGCTCGAGCTGCGACGCATAGAGGTCGAAAAGATCAAGGCCGAGAAATGGGACGGCGCCCTGCCGACCGCGATCTACGCCGGCGCTCCGATCCCGTTCCTCAACGTCGGCAAATGAGAGCCGCGCTCAGTGCGCGATTTCATCGCAAGGACAAGCGAGCTACAATTGCCGCAGGCACACCTGCCCGCTAGAGGAATGACTGCAATGGAGCGGAAACACGCCAGCGATTTTCCTCAGGAAGTTCTCAAGCTGTTCGATGGTTACGTTCACGGTTGGCTCAGCCGCCGCGATTTCCTGGATCGTGCGGGCAAATACGCCGTCGGCGGCTTCACCGCGGCCGCCATGCTGGAGAGCCTGCGGCCGAACTATGCTTTCGCCCAGCAGGTCCCCAAAGACGACTCTCGCATCAAGCCCGAGTATCTGACTTACCCGTCGCCGCAGGGCTCGGGAAACATGCGCGGCTATTTTGCGCGGCCGTCAAATCCCGCCGGCAAGTTGCCCGGCGTGGTTGTCATCCACGAGAATCGCGGGTTGAATCCCTATATCGAAGATGTCACGCGCCGGCTTGCGGTAGCAAATTTCGTGGCCTTCGCGCCGGACGCGCTCACGCCTCTGGGCGGTTATCCCGGCGATGAAGAAAAGGCGGTAGCGCTGTTCGGCCAACTCGACGCGGCCAAACGCACCGAGGACCTCGTCACCGCGTACAGCGTTCTGAAGGCGCGCCCCGAATGCACCGGCAAAGTCGGCGCCGTGGGCTTTTGCTTCGGCGGAACGACGGTCAACACGTTTGCCGTGCGATTGCCGGATCTCGCGGCCGCGGTGCCGTTCTATGGCGGGCAGCCCAACGCTGCAGACGTTCCCAAAATCAAGGCGGCGCTGATGCTCCATTACGCGGGCCTGGACGATCGCATCAACGCCGGCTGGCCGGCGTATGAGGCGGCGCTCAAAGCGAACGGCGTGAAATAC
>VBDA01000242.1 GCA_005883655.1 Betaproteobacteria bacterium
GAAGACTCCGAAGCGGATGTCGTAGCCGATGGGACGGCCGTCCCTCTCGAGCGATGAGACCACCTCGACCTGGCCCTTCTGATGGAGGACGCCTCCCTCTCCGCGCGGGCGGCAGATCGACGGAATATCGTCGATCGAGGCAGGGGGGTAGGTGAGACCGTCCGGCGGCGCCGTGAGGCCGGTCGCATTGCACACGGCGGTGCTCTCGATCGACGGCTTCGAACCGTCAAGAAACGAATTGAACATCTTCGCATTGAGGCCGCCGGTTCGCGCCTGCTCGGGCGTCAGGCCGTAATGTCCCCACACCGTTTCCGGCGTCGATTGCGAGAAATGCGGCAGCCACTTATGGCCTCTACCGGCGGCGACCACACCGAAGCCAGCGGCGCGCGCCCAATCGACGAGGTCGCAAATCAGCGCCGGCTGGTCTCCGAAGGCAAGGCTGTAAACGACGCCTGCCTCCGCAGCTTTTCGCGCCAGCAGCGGACCACAGAACGCGTCGGCTTCGACGGTCACGTTGACCACATTCTTGCGCTGGCGAAATGCTTCCAGGCAATGCTCGACCGCCGCGATCGGATTGCCGGTGCATTCCACGACGATGTCGATCGCGGGATGTCGAACGAGCGCCTGCCAGTCGTCGCCCACATGCGTCGTCCCTGAGCGCAATGCATGGTCGAGCGATTGCGCCGCGAAGCGCTCCGGCGCCCAGCCGACGCGCTCAAGATTGACCGCTGCGTTTGCCGGCGACAGGTCGGCGATCGCCGCCAGATGAACGCCGGGCGTCTTCGGCACCTGCGCGAGGTACATCGCGCCGAACTTGCCGGCGCCGATCAATCCGACGCGAAGCGGCCTGCCCTCGGCGGCGCGCTTCTGCAGTCCGGCGTAAAGGCTCATGCGCTCACGCTTGATTCAAGCCGCGAGGCTAGTGTCCTGAGGCGTCCCGTTCTTCCACGGCAGCGCGACGTCGTAATCTTTCAGCAGGCAATCGTCCGGCAGGCACTCGATTGGCGTGAAATCGCGGTGGGCGATGTATTCGGGACGCTTGAATCGGCGAATGTGGTTGGACACCGCGCACAGACTCAAATAGACGCTGACTCGATTCCACGGCGACAAGTTGGATGTCGATGCGTGAACGAGGCACGAATGAAACAAGATCATCGATCCCGCAGGACCCTTTGGCGCCACAATGCCGCCGCGGGCGACCAGCCGAGCGATGGTGTCGTGGCTGATCGTCCACAGCGGATAGCTGGTGGTCGAAGTGTCGTGGGCGGCGTCGATCACGCCAAGCTTGTGGCTGCCGGGAATGAACATCAGCGGGCCATTGAACTCATTGACGTCGTCCAAAAAAATCGCGACGTTCATCGCCCGCGGCTCCGGCATGTCGTCGTCGTTCTTCCAGGTGCCGAAATCCTGGTGCCATTGCCAGACGTCGCCGTCGAAGGCCATCTTGCCGTTGATCTTGAACTGATGCATGTACACCGGCTCGCCGAACACCTGCATTGCCGGCTCGACCATCCGCGGGTGGCGCGCGAGCCGCGCGAATGGTGCGCTGTACAGGTGCGCGGCGAAATTCGTGCGCACCGCATCGCTTCCCTTCTCGCGCACGTTTTCCTGCCGGTGCTCGGCGTAAAGCCGAGGCACCTCGTTCAGCAGGACTGCGATTTCATCCGGCTTGAAAAGGCTTGGAAAGAACAGGTAGCCGTCGCGATCCAGTCGCGACTGTTGTTCCGAGTCGAGTCGCATGGCGTCCTCTTGTGGCTGTTGCGGTTCGATTCTATCCGCTATCATCCGCTGCTTCGATTGTAGTCGATTTTGCGGCGCGTCCGGAGAGCACGAGGCACGAGCGGAAAGGAAGCGACATGACGGAATTAAGGGGGCGATTCGGCAGGCCGCTGCGCCTTGGAGTGATTGGCGGCGGCCCCGAAGCGTGGATCGGACGCATGCATCGCGGCGCCGCCGAGATGGATGGCTGGTGGCGGCCTGTAGCCGGTGTCTTCTCCAGCGACGCGGCGCGCTCGCGCACGGGCGGCGCGGCGCTGGGGTTCGACCCCGGGCGTAGTTACGGCGGTGTCGATGAAATGCTGCGCCAGGAACGCCTGCGTCAGGATGGCATCGACGCAGTCACGATCATGACCCCTAACGATACGCATTATCCATTCGCGGTCGCCGCGCTCGACGCCGGTCTCGATGTCGTTTGCGACAAGCCGGTTACGCACGATTTTGCCCAAGCCTGCGATCTCGTCGCACGCACCAGGCGCGGCGGAAGAATATTTGCCGTCGCGCACGGTTATTCGGCGTATCCGATGACGCGCTACGCGCGCCGCCTGGTGCGCGACGGGGTGCTCGGGCCGGTCCGGCTGGTGCAGGTCGAGTACATTCAAAGCGGCATGGCGACACGCGTGGAAGAGGGGCCGCAGAACGATCGCCTCCGCTGGATTCTCGATCCCCGGCGCAGCGGGCTTGCGCTGGTGATGAGTGCCATCGGCTGCCATGCCCAGCATCTGGCAAGCTTCACATCCGGGTTCGCCGTCGCGCGCGTCGCGGCCGACGTCGGCGCGCTTGTCCCTGGGCGCAAGCTCATCGATCATGTTTCGGCCTTGCTCGAGTTCGACGGCGGCGCACGCGGCACGTTCACCGTTACACAGGCGGCCGCCGGCGGGGAAAACGACATCCGGCTGCGGATCTACGGCGACAAGGGCATGCTCGATTGGTGCCATCGCGAGCCGAGCTATCTGCGGCTCGCGTTGCAGGGCGAAGCCGCGCGCATCATCGGCCGCGGCGATGCGTTTCTGCCGCCGGAGATCATCGCCTTGGGACGCACTCCGCGCGGGCACCCCGAGGGCCTGCGCGAGGCGTTCGCCAATATTTATGCGGAGGTGGCGCAGGACCGCATGGCGCGCATCCTCGGCGAGTCAGTCCCGGAACTGCCCTATCCACGGATCGAAGACGGCGCGCATACGATGGCGTTCATCGAGGCCTGTATCGCCTCGCAGGCTTCCCGCGGATGGGTGGATGTTGCGAGGCTGCCCGCGCAGTGATTCCCGGCCGGAATGCGGAGCCGGGCATATCGTGGCGCGGCTACTCCTCCCCGACTTTTGCGCGCGCGGACTTGATCTGTCCGCGCCGTACTTTGGAGTCGACGCGACGGCGCTGTGAGCTCCGCGTCGGGCGCGTCGGTTTGCGAATGCGAGGCGCCTTTGCGGCTTTGTCGACCAGCGCCTGCAGCCGTGCGAGCGCATCGTCGCGGTTCTGGTCAAGGCTTCGGTGACGCTGCGCCTTGATGATCACCACGCCCTGCGCCGTGATGCGCCGATCCTTGCTGGCCAGCAGCCGCTCCTTGATGGCGTGGGGAAGCGTCGACGCGGGTATGTCGAAGCGCAGTTGCGCGGCATTCGACACCTTGTTGACATTCTGGCCGCCGGCGCCCTGCGCCCGGATCGCGGTCCACTCGATCTCGTGCGCGGCGATCGAGATCATGCGCGGGGAAACATCTGCCGCCACCCGTCGACCCCGAGCCGGCGCAGGGTTTCGATGTTGCGCTCGAAAATGACGGCGGCGTCGGGTACCGCCGCTACGGCGCGCTCGACGCTGGCTTCACGCAGCAGATGCAGCA
>VBDA01000243.1 GCA_005883655.1 Betaproteobacteria bacterium
ATGGTCGGGTTCGAGGTCAGGCCCGTGACCGAGAACTCGTTGATGTAACGGCGCAGCGTGCCGTTGTCGAGAATCTCGCGGGTGATGTTGTCCAGCCAGAGACTCTGGCCGAGGTCGTGCAGTTCTTGTGCCTTGTTCATGGTCGCTCCTGGTTCGTAGCCGCGACACCTACCGGCGAAGCGGCGAGAAAATCGGGAAGATCGTGATCGAGCAAATCGCCGATCCGCTCGATCTCCAAATCAGGCGGCGGATCGATAATGGTGTCAGCGGATTCTGCAGCGTAATGACCCTGATGCACGAACACCGTCGTCAGCTTTTCGCCAAGCGCGCGTTTCATCGCCGCGAGCAGCCGCGGCTTATCGTCGATCATCACGTAGTGTCGCGCCGGGTAGCGTTGCCTCATCGCGTCGAGCGCGAGCTCCTTGTGGACATCGATCAGCACCCGGCCCTGTACCGCATCCCAGACGCCCGAACGCTGGATCTTGCGCGGCTGGAATACGATGTCGCCGTCGGACAGAACGACCGGCAGTCCCAGGGTACCGAGGTGCGCGATCGCCTCGAGCGCGCGCGGGTAGAGGCGATTGGCGAACGGATACTCGAGCATGAATGAAGACATCTGCAGCAAATCGGGATTGCCGTCGAGCCCGAGGCGAAATTTCTGCAGCGCGGCGAGATAGTCGGCGTAGGAGAGCTCTTCGCGCAGCGCGGCGAAAATGGACCAATATCGATCGCGCTGATCGGCGCCGAAGGCTTGTTCCAGTCGCGCACCGAGATCCGCGCCGAAGCGATCGTTGTCGAGTAGCGTGTTGTCGACATCGAGTAGGAACACGACGTCGCCCTTACCTTGAGTCAGCACGGACGAGTCTCCTCGGGCTTCGGATCGTGCCAGCCTTCGTCGCCGGCGACGACGGCGCGCGCCGCTGCGGGGCCCCAGCTGCCGGGCTCGTATTCTTCGACCGTAACGGGGCTTTGGAGTATCGGATCGACCACGCGCCACGCGGCCTCGACACCGTCGTCGCGGGTGAAAAGCGAGGCATCGCCGCGAATGGCGTCGCCCAACAGCCGCTCATACGGAGATTTTTCGCCGACGAGAGAATGGCGGGCAACGAGCTCGACGGCGTCCCCCACCATTTCCTCGCCGGGCCGCTTGACCCTCGCCCCTGCCGAGATCACGACCTCGGGGCTCAGGCGAAAGCGGAAGTAGTTCGATTGCGCCGGTTTGATTTCATCGAAGATCGCCACCGGCGGGCATTTCAGATCGACGATGACTTGAGTGGCGGTGATCGGCAGACACTTGCCCGCGCGGATATAGAATGGCACGCCGGCCCAGCGCCAGGTGTCGATATGCAGACACAACGCGGCGAAGGTTTCGACCTGCGAATCCGCCGCCACGCCCGCTTCGTCGCGGTAGCCGTGAAACTGGCCGCGTATCACCTGCCTGGGGTCTAGCGGCCGCATGGCGCGGAACAAGCGCAGCTTCTCGGCACGCATCGCATCCGAATCGCGGCCGACCGGCGCGTCCATTGCCAGCAATGCGATCACCTGCAGCAGATGGTTCTGCACCACGTCGCGGATCGCGCCAACCTCCTCGTAGAAGCTGCCGCGTCCCTCGACGCCAAAATTCTCCGCCATTGTGATCTGGATGCTGTCGACGAAATTGCGATTCCATACCGGCTCGAAGAACGCGTTGGCAAAGCGGAAGTAAAGCAGGTTCTGCACCGCCTCCTTAGCCAGATAGTGGTCGATGCGGAACACCGCGGATTCCGGAAACACTTCGTGCAGCGTCCGGTCGAGCTCCTGTGCCGAGGCCAAGTCGCGGCCGAAGGGCTTTTCGACGATGACTCGCGCGTCCTTCGCACACCCCGCCTTCGCCAGACCCTGCACCACGGTCGCGAACATGCTTGGGGGAATGGCCAGATAATGCAGCGGACGCGCGGCGCCGTCGAGTGCCTGCCGCAGACGCTCGTACGTCGCCGGATCCTGGTAGTCGCCGCCGACGTACTTCAGCCGCGCCGACAGTTTGACAAAGGCGTCGGCATCGACTCCGCCATTGTGCTCGAGGCTGTCGCGGGCCCGCTCGCGCAGCTTGTCCAGCGTCCAGCCGGCGCGGGCCATGCCTATGACCGGCATATTCAACTGGCCGGCTCGGATCAGCGCCTGCAGCGCGGGAAAGATCTTCTTATAGGCCAGATCGCCGGTTGCACCGAAGAAAACGAAGGCGTCCGATTCGGCCACTGACATCTTTCCATCCTTTTTCATGGCCGTGACCACGCAAAACCGCCCTCGAGAACTCTGCTGCTATGTGGTTGCCGGCGCTCGCATCAAGCGCGTTTTTCCAACTCAGAGCTCCATCTGCCGCTGCGCGCGAGCCCGTTCATCTTGGCGCGAAGGCAAAACGCCTGTTGCGCGGCGAGACGGTTTTCCGCGCGACCCGCCCATGCCTGGATGACCGGATCCTGCAACGCACGACCATAGGAAAACGAGAGCTGCCAGGGCGCGTTGGGAAACTGCACGTTCATCGCATTCAGGTTGGCTGTCGCTTCCTCCGGCCGCTGGCCGCCGGACAAAAAATAGATGCCCGGGACAGCAGCGGGAACGGTTCGTTTGAGGACCCTTAGCGTTGCTGCGGCGACCTGCTCCGTCGTCGCTTTGGGCGGACGATCCTTCCCGGGCAGCACCATGTTCGGTTTCAGAATCATGCATTCGAGGATCACCTTGTGTCGATGCAAGGCGTGAAAGACCGCGTGCAATACCGCCTCGGTGACTTCGTTGCAACGCTCCATGGTGTGATCGCCATCCATGAGCACCTCGGGTTCGACGATCGGCACGATGCCTTCGCTCTGGCAGATCGCTGCGTAACGGGCCAGCACTTCGGCGTTGGCTTCGATGCCCAACGGCGTCGGATTTCGATCGGTCACGCCGTAGACAGCCCTTGAGACGGTCGGGCAAGCCGTCGAGGCCGCGGGTGATCAGATCGCCGGGCGCATTGGCCAGGGGCACGGTACCTTTATCCACCTTGATGCCCGGCACGATGCCGCGTCGGTCGAGCACCTCTGGCAGCGCCGTTCCGTCGTCGGCGCGCTGGCCCAGCGTTTCCTCGAACAGAATGGCTCCGCTGATGAATTCTTCCGCGCCTGGCGCGGTAAACAGCAACGAGCGGTACGCGCGCCGGGTCTCGTCCGTGTTGGCGATGCTCAGCGGCTGGAACCGCTTGGCGATCGTCGGCAAGCTCTCGTCGGCAGCGAGAATGCCCTTGCCCGGCCGTATCAGCTTCGCGATGGTGGCTTGCAGCTCATCGTTGGTGCTCATTTTTACGCTCCTTCTTTCTGCTCAACGTATTAGGGCCTGTTAACGCTATATGCCTGCACGCGGCGGGGAGAGTCATTGACGCAATATTCCTCGCTCATTGTGCACTTCCAATGCCGGGCGTCAGTGTGAATCAACGGCCTGCTTCAGGCCCGGGACGAACTCCGCGCCATGCGGCACGGTAAGGGTCGACGGTTTCAGTGTGTCGCCGATCGGCTCGACCCGCCCACCGAGGCATTGGCCCAGGAACTGTTCGGCGACAGCGTTGAACGCGATACTGTTTTCCGGTCGCGCGAAGCCGTGACCTTCATCCGGGAACAACACGTAGGTGACCGGGATTTTTCTGGCCTCCATCGCGGTGACGATTTGATCGGACTCGGCTTGATTGACTCGCGGATCGTTGGCACCCTGGCCGATCAGCAGCGGTTTCTTGATCGCGTCGGCCTTGAACAGCGGCGAGCGGTCGTGCAGCAGCGTCCGGCCTTCTTCGGTCGTCGGATCGCCCATTCGCTTGTAAAACTGCACCCTCGCGGCCTCCCAGTACGGCGGAATCGTCTTCAACAGCGTGGCGAGGTTGGACGGTCCCACGATGTCGACTCCGCAGGCGAAAGTGTCGGGGGTAAACGCGAGACCGGCAAGCGTGGCATAGCCACCGTAGGAGCCGCCCATGATGGCCACCTTGTCGGTGGTGGTGATCCCGTTGGCAACCGCCCAGCTCACCGCGTCGATCAGATCGTCATGCATCTTGGCGCCCCATTGCAGGTCGCCGGCGGAGATGTAGCTCTTGCCGAACCCTGTCGAGCCGCGGTAATTCACCGACAGCACGGCGTAGCCGCGATTGGCAAGCCACTGATGATAGCTGTTGTATCCGTACGAGTCGCGCGCCCATGGACCGCCGTGAACGAAGAGCACCATGGACAACGGCCGCTGAGGACGGCCGCTGCCGTTGGTATCGGAACCGGGTGGCAGCGACAGGTACGATACCTCCGTGCGCCCGTCTCGGGTGCGGATCTCCTCCGGATGCATGGCCGCCAGCGTCGCGCCTTCGAGTTGCGGCCTGCTCACGAACAGCTTCGTCAAGGTCCTGCCCTTACGCTCGTACAGGTAGGTGGCCGAAGGCGCCGTTACCGGGTCGACCGCAACGGTCCAGAAATCGTCCGCCTGCGTACGCGAGGTCACATTGACCTTGCCCGTCAGCCGCGACTTCAGAAAATTCAAGTCGCCCTTGACCGCGGGATCGATCACGCTCCACTCGCTCTTCAGGTACTCGACGTCGTACGCCTGAACCTTGCCTGTGCGAGGGTCGGTAAGCACGCTGCCCACGTCGGCTTTGGTGCTCTCGCCGATGACCCTGGTCGCTCCGCTGGCGACATCCTGGGCGACCAACGCGGCCGTGTCGCGGCCGCGCGAGTCGAGCCAATAGAGGACCTTGCCGTCACGTGTGTAACCCATCGGCGCCGTGGTCTGCGAATCCTCCAGGCCCACGCTGCTGAATGGCTTTTCTTCGACGCTGCCGTCTCGGACGTGGAAGAAATCGTTGCCGCCGTCAGGACGCGACTTGATGGCCAGACGCAACTTGAGATCGTCATCGGCAACGAATTCGGCGAAATCACCGGTGTTTTTCAGCACTTCGGTGAGCTTGCCGGTGCCGAGATCCAGACTGTAAACATCGTGCCAGCGAGGATCGCGCTGGTTCACTCCGATCAGAATGCGGCTTTTGATGTGCTTGCTCGAGCCGACGATCTGGACTCTGGTCTTGTCGAACGGCGTCAGGCTGCGTTGCTTCCCGTCAGCCACACTGACGCTGTATAGCTGGAAATTCTCGTCGCCGCCCTTGTCATTGATGAACAGGATGGACCTTGAATCCGGCGCCCAGAAGTACTCGCGAATCGGGCGCGTTTTCTCATGGGTGACAGCGTGCGCCTTGGTCAAATCGGACCTTGGTGCGAGCCAGACATTGAGCACGCCCTCCTCCGGCGCGATCCACGACAACCACTTCCCATCGGGACTCACGCGGCCCGCGATGCGGCTGGGATTGCCGAAAAGCTTGCTGCGCTCGATCAGCGGCGGCGCGGACACCTCCGCGGCGGTCGCGACGAAGCTCGTCGAACAGGTCGTGGCAAGGATCGCCATGGCCGCGATTACTCTCTTGATGGTCATTGGCATTGGCTCACAGTCATCGATCGAAGTCCGGGCATATCGAATCCAGCCGCCTTTAGCTCTTCGATGAGCATTTTCGATTCGCGCGGCGCGATTTCGACCAGCGGCGGCCTTACCCGGGACCAGTCTTCGTCTTCTCGCCAGTGGGCGACAGCGCGCTTCATGGCGGCGATCATCGGATACTTGGCGAATATCTCGCGCACCTTGTCGAGTCGTCCTTGCATGGCATCGGCGTCGCTCGACGTCCACTCGCGATAGAGCGAGGCGATTTTCGCCGGGTTGACGTTGGCCGTGGCGCTGATCGCTCCCTTGCCGCCATTGCGCATGTTGGCGAGCAGAAACGTCTCGCTGCCGACGAACACGTCGAATCCGGCCTGGGAAAACTGATCCAATACCGCCTTGGTGTTGCTCCAGTCGCCGGACGAATCCTTCATCCCCG
>VBDA01000040.1 GCA_005883655.1 Betaproteobacteria bacterium
CAGCGCGAGGTCGGCGCTCAGCTTTTTGTGAGCAATGCGATTCGGCGTTTTCGCGCGCGCGTCGGCGAGCCGTCCGCAGTGATCAGCGCGCATCGATGCCCGGCGGCTCCTGGAGGCGGTGAGTTGAGACTATCGCTGTCAAGTCCGTTCGATCCGCGCCAGGCCGAGGGCTTTCGCTGCCCGCTGTTTCCGGCCGATCGTGCGATCGACGTCGCGACAATGTTGCTCGATCTCCTGCGCGATTGTCGCGTCACCGATGTTCGTGTGATCGCCGGTGCGCAGGCAGACCGGGATCCGGGCACCGGCTTGCCGTTGCTGTTCAGGGCCGACGCGATTCCGGATGGCGCAGCGGTAGTGTTCCACTGAAAGCTGACCCGTGCGCAAACTGACCGCCAACATCGATCCGGCTGAGATTAGGCGTATCACCCTCGACGAAGCCCTGGCACTCCTGCCGACGCCGGATGGCAAGCGCTCGGCTGCGGTCTTCGAGCACGGAACGCTACAGGTGAAGCTTTACGCGCCGCGTGGACGCGATCCACAGTCACCGCACACTCGCGACGAACTCTATGTGGTAGCGCGAGGCGAAGGTTGGTTTGTCATAGGGGAACTGGCTGGGGAACGAAGCGGAGAACTGAGCGAGGAACGGCGCCACCGTTTCGGCCCCAACGACGTGTTGTTCGCGAAGGCAGGCACACGTCACCGATTCGAAAACTTCTCCGACGACCTGGCGGTGTGGGTGATGTTTTATGGCCCCGAGGGCGGCGAGCGTGACAAGGGGAGCGGCTGGTCAGACGGGCGGCAAGCGTGACAGGTGAGCGACTAGTCAGACTGGCGTCGCCGCACTTTGCCGACGCCGCTGATATTCTGTTGGAGCTTCGGATTGCCGAGATACTCCACCACGCCCGCGCCGGAGATTTCGACCGCAAGCGACGTCCGGGCGTTGACGAACGCCTTGCCGGCGCCGGTGACGCGGAGCTCCGCGCGGTCGCTTTCCAGATCGGTCGCCCTGTACGACCCCGCGCCGGACAAAGTCACGACCTGCGTCCCGACTTTGCCGGCGAGCTCCGCCTTGGTCGCGCCGGACCCTTCCAAACGCAGCCGGGACGCCTGCAGGTTCCCTATCCTTACTGTCGACGCGCCTGAAAAGTCGAGCCGCAACTCATCGGCGCGAAGATCATCGGCGGCGAGCTTGATGGCTCCCGCGGATTCCAGCCGATCGAGCTTGATGAAGTCGACCGTGACACGAGGGGTCCGCCGGGTTCCGGACCAGTGCATCCAGTCCGACCATCGACGCTCCTGGGCGACGTCGATGAACAGCGTCCGGTCGCGGACCTCAGTGCGAATCCTGGGAAGAATCTGCGCTGCCGCCTCAACGGTTGCGCCCTCGGTTGTGCCCTGGCGCAGGCGGACCTCCGCGGTGCCATAGACTTCGATCCTGTTGAAGTCAGTCAACACGCGCGTTTCCCGTTGCGACTCGCCCACGGGGGCCGAGCGGCGGGTCGTGGCCAGCGTCGCAACCGCGGCCAGGGTCGCGATGACGACGCCGACGATCACGATGACGAATGTCTTCACGACAAATTCCGCGTCTGGGCCATGCCTATTGGATGCGGCGAGGGCGCCGCCTGGATTCGCTATCCTGCTTGCATGGCCATCAAGCGCTCGTGAGCTCGCGTCGATAGCGCTCGGCGTTGTCGACGTAGTGGTCGGCGATCCATCGCAAACCCGTGACTTCGTCGGAGGTCAGGCTGCGTACTACCTTCCCCGGCGAACCGATCACCAGCGAGCGGTCGGGAATCGTCTTGCCCTCGGGAACGAGCGCGTTGGCGCCGATGAGGCATTCCTTGCCGATTACCGCGCCATTCAGGATTACGGCCTTGATGCCGATCAGCGAGCCATCGCCGATGACGCAGCCGTGGAGCATTGCGAGATGGCCGACGCTCACCGACGCGCCGACGGAGAGCGGCACGCCCTCGTCGGTATGGAGCACCGAGCCATCCTGGATGTTGCAACGCGGCCCCAGCACGATGTCCTCGTTGTCGCCACGGATGACCACGTTGAACCACACCGAAACCTGTTGCTCGAGGATGACGCTGCCGACGACGACCGCGCTGGGCGCGATGTAATGGCCGCTGCCGCGCAATTGGACCCGTCGATCGCCCAGGGTGTAGATCATGGTGCGCTTCGGGAAGCAAAAGCCCGATGATACGGCAGGGCGGCGCCACTGGCGTGGCCGCTATAATGCCGCCTCGATCACTGCTCTCTGCTTTTGATGAATCTAGATCGCGTTCCTGCCGGCAACGACGTCCCCGACGATTGCAACGTGATCATCGAGATCCCGATGCGCGGGGACCCGATCAAGTACGAAGTCGACAAGGAGACCGGGGCAGTATTCGTCGATCGCTTCATGTCCACCGCCATGCACTACCCGTGCAACTACGGCTACATCCCGCGTACGCTCTCCGACGATGGCGATCCGTCGGACGTGCTGGTGCTCTCGCCGATGCCGCTTATTACGGGCGTGGTCGTCCGCTGCCGGCCGATCGGTATGCTGAAAATGGACGACGAGGCGGGCGGGGACGCCAAGATCCTCGCGGTGCCGACCGACAAGCTCACCGGGCTCTATCGGGCAATCCAGTCGCCGCGCGATCTGCCGGAGATCACCACGCGGCAAATCGCTCATTTCTTCGAGCACTACAAGGATCTCGAGCCGGGCAAGTGGGTCCGGGTTTCGACCTGGGTCGGAGCCGAGGCTGCCAAGGCCGAAATTCTTGCCAGCGTCGCGCGTTATCAGGCCGCACAGCCCGTGGTCAGACTCTAACTGGCGACGATAAGGCGGGTGCCGGCGACGCGGTCCTGCAGGAACTGGCGATCGGAATTCACCAGCGCCCAGGCATAGTTGACGGCAAGCAATGCTACTGCCCAGCGGCTGTATCCTAAGGGCCGCAACGCGGCGTAGGCCGCGATGGCGAGCCCGGGGCCGATCCAGCAGACGACGTAGCGCAGGGCTGCCCTGGGGAGCGTGAGAGGAGCCCCTCTCGTCGACTCCATGGCGAGGCGCCAGGTCTTCATCGGCAGTGTCCGCCTGCCGTCACTCCATCCCCACGCGCAATAGGCGCCAAATGCCGCGAACAGGCACCCGAACGAAAGCGCTTGGGCCGCAGGTGTCAGGAGCGGTAGCGCGTGCTCAAGGGCGGGTAGCGAGGGCCCGGCCGTCAGCACCGGCAATAGCGCGAATCCGACCACCAGCGCTAGGGCGGCCAGCAGCAAGGTCTCGTACAGGGATGCTGCAAGACGCCGTATTACGCCGGCGCGCTCGCTCATGCCCGCCATAGGAAGGCGAGCCTTGGGACGCAGAAGGACGCCAGGCGAGGTGCGTGGCTCAGTCTGCTCAGTTCGCTAATGCGGCGGCGGCGCCGGCGTCGTTGCCGGCGTAGCCTTGGCCGGAGGAGGGCCGCCCGCCGGCGCGACCGGGCGCTTCGACAGCTCCTGTTTTTTTTCCGGCGGGAGTTGCTGATATTCCTGCCACTTCTGCTGGACTTCCTGGCGTTGCTCGGGCGGCAGTTGCTTCAGGGTCTTGAACTGCGCCCTGGCCGCGCGGCGCTCATCCGGGGTCAGGCGAGCCCAAGCGCCCATTTGCTCCTGTATGCGCTGCTGCTGGTCGGGCGGCATGTTTGGATAGCGCTGAACGATGCCCAGCCACTTCTGCTTGCGCTGGGTGTCGAGCTTGTCCCATTCCGGCGCGAGCGGAGCGAGCACCTGCTTGTCGTACGGGGAGAGGTCCGCCCAATTCGACGAGCGTGCAACCAGCGGCCCTGACGCAGCAAGGCCGCTGAAAACACTCGTCGACAGAACCAAGCCGAGAATCAGCAGGCGTGACGTCAGGGTTGGGGTTCTTTCAGCCAATTCTGGAATCCCCGGTCCAGATACGCTTCGATCGGCAGCTCCGAAGCCAGAAGCGCAGTATCGGTTTCCTCGATATCACGCGTTTGCTGCGCGATCTGCCAATTTCGGAAAAAGAGGACGCTGCCGGCTATGAGCAGAACACCGACCCACAGCCGGGCGTCGCCCAGTAGCGGCCTGCCGCCGAGCGATCCGCTTCGGCCGCCTGCGAGCGCGAGCTCGGACGAGCGCTGCGGCTGTCCCCCTGCAGTAGCCAACGCCGCCTGGCGCGCGAGTTGGAGCTTGTAAGCCGTCCCGGCCTTCAGCTGGGCCGTCCCTTTGTCGAGATAAGCTGTTATTTTTTTTGCGGTTTCGAGCTGGTTCATAGCGATATCCCTTTGGCCTTGAGCATCTCGGCCAGCGCGTGAACTGCACGCGAGCAATGCGTCTTCACGCTACCCTCGGAACAGCCCATCGCGGCCGCCGTTTCGGCCACGTCGAGTTCTTCCCAGTAACGCAACAGAAAGGCTTCGCGTTGACGCGCCGGCAGCCGGGCCAGCGCCTGCTCGATGAGTCCCACGATCTGGCCCTCTTCGACTTGGCGGGCCGGGTCCGCGGTCCGGTTCGAGTCCGATTTTGCCGGCAAAGTTTCAAGGAGATCAAAATCATCGTCCTTGTTCTCTTTTTGGCCAAAAGAGGAAAAAAGAGTCGTCCACGCGGATCGCACCTTCTGCCGACGGAAATGATCATGGATCGTGTTCTGCAAGATCCGTTGAAACAGCATCGGCAGCTCAGCCACCGGCTTGCCCGCGTATTTTTCCGTGAGCTTCAGCATCGCGTCCTGCACGACATCGAGAGCGGAATCCTCGTCGCGGACCGCGAACAGCGCTTGCTTGAAGGCACGGCGTTCTACTTCGGCCAAAAACGCAGAGATTTCCTGATGCGAAGCCAGTTGCGCCTCGATGAGCGTGGGGATTCGGTGAATTATAAGCACAAGCCGTCGACCGGCGCCTGCCCGGCCGTTTGTGTGCTGCATCCGACATTGACGAAAGACGTCCGAAACGCTACTGTTCACTCGTCGGCGGTTGCCGCCGACAGAACCACTGCAACATCGGTCGTTCGCGTTCCATCCGCCGGCGCCACAAGTGCCCGTGGAAAACCCTGGAGAACGCGGGTGGCCGTGACCCAATCGCGGCTTTCTACCCGATCCAAGCCCGTTCGGACGCGACTACCCTACCGCGTCCCGCAGTTTGCAGCGGCTTAAGTGCCTTTGGCTTCCAAGCCAGGCGTGGAAGCCCATGTTCACTTGCCTTCGCCGAAAGGGAGCTCATGCAACTTACGGGCGCAGAAATCATCATCCGTTGCCTCCAGGAAGAGGGCGTCGAGTACGTCTTCGGCTATCCGGGCGGGGCCGTTCTCAACATCTACGACGAGCTGTTCAAGCAGGAAAAGGTCAAGCACGTTCTCGTTCGCCACGAGCAGGGGGCGGTGCATGCCGCCGACGGCTATTCGCGCTCGTCGCACAAAGTTGGCGTGGCGCTGGTGACATCGGGTCCCGGCGTGACCAACGCGGTTACCGGAATCGCCACCGCCCACATGGATTCGGTGCCGCTGGTCATCATCAGCGGTCAGGTCCCGACCCACGCCATCGGCCAGGACGCGTTCCAGGAATGCGACACCGTAGGCATCACTCGACCCTGCGTCAAACACAATTTTCTGGTCAAGGACGTCAAGGACATCGCCGTCACCATCAAGAAGGCGTTTTACCTCGCCGCCAGCGGCCGGCCGGGCCCGGTGCTGGTCGATATACCCAAGGACGTGACACAGGCGTTAGCCGAGTATTCCTATCCGAAGACGGTATCGCTTCGTTCGTACAACCCGGTGACCAAGGGACATGCCGGCCAGATCCGGAAGGCGGTGCAACTTTTGCTCGAGGCCAAGCGGCCGATGGTCTATGCCGGCGGCGGCGTCATTCTCAACAATGCTTCGTCGCAGCTGACAAGGCTGGTCCGCCTGCTTGGCTTCCCGTGCACCAATACGCTCATGGGCCTTGGGGCCTTTCCCGGCACCGATCCGCAGTTCACCGGCATGCTCGGCATGCACGGGACCTACGAATCGAACATGGCGATGCAGCACTGCGACGTGCTGCTCGCGGTGGGTGCACGTTTCGACGACCGCGTGATCGGCAACCCGGCGAGCTTCTTTCGCAGCGATCGCCGCATCATCCACATCGACATCGACCCCTCGTCGATCTCGAAGCGGGTCAAGGTCGACGTGCCGATTGTCGGCTATGTCACCGAGGTCCTCGACGAGATGCTCAAGCTCATCGAGTCGTCGAACATCCGGCCGGATCCGGCCGCGCTCAAGATCTGGTGGGGTGAGATCAAGGAATGGCAGCGCAAGGATTGCTTGAAGTACGACAAGAAAAGCGCATTGATCAAGCCGCAGTTCGTGGTCGAGAAGCTCTATGAGTTGACCGGTGGCGACGCGTTCATCACTTCCGACGTCGGCCAGCATCAGATGTGGGCGGCGCAGTACTACAAGTTCGACAAGCCGCGGCGGTGGATCAATTCCGGCGGGCTGGGCACGATGGGCTTCGGGCTCCCGGCGGCGATGGGCGTCCAGCTGGTCAATCCGGGCGCGACGGTTGTTTGTGTGACCGGCGAAGCGTCGATCCAGATGTGCATTCAGGAGCTGTCGACCTGCAAGCAGTATCACCTGCCGATCAAGATCGTGAACCTGAACAACCGCTATATGGGCATGGTGCGCCAATGGCAGGAGTTCTTCTACGGCAACCGCTACGCCGAATCGTATATGGATGCATTGCCTGACTTCGTGAAGCTGGCCGAGGCTTATGGCCACGTCGGCATGAAGATCGAAAAGCCGGGCGACGTCGAGGGCGCGTTGAAGGACGCGCTGGCGCAGAAAGAGCGACTGGTGTTCCTCGACTTCATTACCGATCAGACCGAGAACGTGTTTCCGATGATTGCGGCCGGCAAGGGCCTTACGGAAATGATCCTGGCGGAAGAGCTGTGAGGCGGCCGCGATGAGGCATATCCTTTCGATTCTGGTCGAAAACGAGGCGGGCGCGCTGTCCCGCATCTCGGGGCTCTTCTCCGCGCGCGGCTACAACATCGAGTCGCTGACCGTGGCGCCGACCGAGGACCCGACCATGTCGCGGATGACGATCGTGACGGTTGGCTCCGATGACGTGGTCGAGCAGATCACCAAGCAGTTGAACAAGCTGGTCGAAGTCGTCAAGGTGATCGATCTCACCGACGGCAATCACATCGAGCGCGAATTGATGCTGGTGAAGGTGCGTGCCGCCGGCAAGGACCGCGACGAGATGAAGCGGCTTGCGGACATTTTCCGCGGCAACATTCTCGACGTGACTGACAAAAGCTACACCATCGAGCTGACCGGAACGGGATCGAAGCTCGATGCATTCCTGCAGGCGATGGAGCCGGGGGTGATTCTGGAGACGGTGCGCACAGGCGCGTCGGGCATCGGCCGCGGCGAGCGCATTCTCAGGATCTGACCCCTGCGAAGGTAAACAGGGAGGAAACGAAGATGATGAAGGTCTATTACGACAAGGATGCCGATCTGTCACTCATCAAGGGCAAGAAGGTGACCATCGTCGGTTATGGCTCGCAGGGTCACGCGCATGCGCAGAACCTCAACGACTCGGGGATCAAGGTCACCGTCGGCCTGCGCAAGGGAGGGGCTTCGTGGGACAAGGCGAAAAAAGCCGGCCTCAAGGTCGCTGAAGTCACCGAAGCGGTAAAGGGCGCCGACTTCGTGATGATGCTGATGCCCGACGAGCATATCGCCGCGGTCTACCGCGACGAGGTCGAGCCCAACATTCGCAAGGGCGCGACGCTTGCCTTTGCGCACGGCTTCAATATCCACTACGGCCAGGTTCAACCTCGCGACGACATCGACGTGGTGATGATCGCGCCCAAGGCGCCCGGACACACGGTGCGTTCGACGTACGTGCAGGGCGGAGGGACGCCGATGCTGATCGCGATCCATCAGGATGCAAGCCGCAAGGCGCGCGATCTTGCGCTGTCGTACGCCGCCGCGATAGGCGGCGCGCGCGCCGGCGTGATCGAGACATCGTTCAAGGAAGAGACCGAAACCGACCTGTTTGGCGAGCAGGCGGTCTTGTGCGGCGGTTGCGTCGAGCTGGTAAAGGCCGGATTCGAGACCTTGGTCGAAGCGGGATACGCGCCGGAGATGGCCTACTTCGAATGCCTGCACGAGCTGAAGCTGATCGTCGACCTGATGTACGAGGGCGGCATCGGCAACATGAATTATTCGATCTCGAACAATGCCGAGTACGGCGAATACGTGACCGGCCCGAAGATCATCACCGGCGACACCAAGCGCGCAATGCGCGAAGCGCTCGACCGCATTCAGAGCGGAGAATACGCGAAGGATTTCATCATCGAGAACCGCGCCGGCGCACCGACGCTGTTGTCCAAGAGGCGCATGACGACCGAACACCCGATCGAGCAGGTTGGGGCCAAGCTGCGGGAAATGATGCCCTGGATAAAAAAGAATAAGCTCGTCGACCAAACGCGAAACTGATCGCTTTGGCCGCTCGCAGCTCCCGGCAAGAGGCACGCAGATTGTTTTGCGCATCGGCTCCTGTTTCCCGGAGGAATATGCATACCCCGCATCGTCAGCGCGGCTGGCTCGGGCTCATCGGCTTGCTGCTCGCGCTGGTCATCGTCGCGGTCCTCGCGCAGAAGGTGCTGAAGACATATGGGCTCCTGTCGGGTGCGCAGCCGGAAGCCAAGTCGGCCACTGAGCGCGGGCCACGCGGCCCGGGTGAGGTAAGCCCCGCGCCGTTGGACGCGAGCGGCGTAACACCGGCGCCCGCCGCCGCCATGGAGCGCGCTCGCGGACTGGAGAGCGCGGTCCAGCAGCAGGCGCAGGATTTGAACAAGCGCATGGACGAGACGGCGAAGTAGCTTACTGGTCGATCTGTCACGATGAACAGCGGCTATCCGCATCCCATCATTGCTCGCGAAGGCTGGTTGTTCGTCGGGATATCGGCGACAGTGGCCCTGGCGCTATCATTGGCCGGTTGGTGGTTTGTGGCGGTGCCTGTATGGCTCATCGTGGTGTTCATCGTGCAGTTCTTTCGCGATCCACCGCGCGTGGTTCCGTCGCAGCCGAACGCGATCTTGTCGCCCGCCGACGGTCGCGTCATGGTAGTGGAAAAGGCACACGACCCTTATCTCGACCGCGAGGCGTTGAAGATAAGCGTGTTCATGAACGTCTTCAATGTGCATTCCAACCGCAGCCCGGTCGACGGCATCGTGCGCAACAAGTGGTATCACGCCGGCAGCTTTCTCAACGCGGCGCTTGCCAAGTCATCGCTCGAGAACGAACGCAATGCGCTTCATATCGCCAGCGCGAACGGGGTCGACGTGACGTGCGTTCAGATCGCGGGACTCATCGCGCGGCGCATTCTTTGCTATGTCGGGCCTGGCGACACGCTTGCGCGCGGACAGCGTTACGGTTTTATACGTTTCGGCTCGCGCGTTGATATCTACCTGCCGCCCACCGCGACGCCGAAAGTCGCGATCGGCGACATGGCCAAAGCCACGTCGACGATCATCGCCGAGCTCGCATAGCGATCCGCTTTGTAACGTTGTGTTGCCGTGTCCGCCCTGCTAGGCTAGCCGCATGGTCGATTTCAAGCAGGAACGCGCGCTGGCCAAGAACCGGATTCGGCGGCGCGGCATTTACCTGCTGCCGAATCTGTTCACGACCGCGGCGCTGTTCGCCGGTTTTTACGCGATCGTGCAGGCGATGAACGGGCGATTCGATCAGTCCGCTGTCGCGATCTTCGTCGCCATGGTGCTCGACGGTCTCGACGGCCGCGTCGCGCGCCTGACCAAAACGCAGAGCGCCTTCGGTGCCGAGTACGACAGCCTCTCCGACATGGTTTCATTTGGCGCGGCACCGGCGCTCGTCGTCTACGAATGGTCGCTGCGAAGCATGGGCAAGCTGGGCTGGATCGCGGCGTTCATTTACGTCGCGGGCGCGGCATTGCGCCTCGCGCGCTTCAACACCATGCTCGAAGTTGCCGACAAGCGCTATTTCCAGGGATTGCCGAGCCCTTCCGCCGCCGCGTTGGTCGCCGGTTTCGTCTGGATCATCGACGATTACGCCATCGACCCCGAAACCGTGCGCTGGGCTGCCTGGGCGGTCACGCTTTTCGCGGGCCTTACGATGGTCAGCAATCTCAAGTACTACAGCTTCAAGACGATCAACCTTCGGCGGAGCGTTCCTTTCGCGGTGGTGATCCTGATCGTCCTGTTCATCGTGCTGATCAGCTATCAACCTTCGGTGGTGCCGTTTGCATGCTTCGTGGTGTACGCGATTTCCGGCTTTATCTGGTCGGGATGGCTGGCGCTGAAGCGGCGCCGTGGTTGATCTGCCGTCGATCAAGGCCCATCCAATTTTCCCACGCGTCAAACGCAATTTGAGCTGATCCAGTCGTGTCGACCCGCTGGCTACTTCTGACATTGCTGTGCGTGGTGCTGATCGCCGCAGGACAGATGCTGTTCAAAGTAGCAGCGGCGCAATGGCGCATCGATGGCTGGTCGTGGGCGACAGCGCGCGGGTTCTTGTCGCCGGCCATGGTGTTGGCGTTGTTCCTGTATGGGCTGACGACGATACTCTGGGTGTTCATCCTGCGCGCCGTTCCCCTGTCGGCCGCCTTTCCAATTTATGCGCTGGTGTTCGTGCTCGTGCCCGTCGCGGCGCATTTCCTGCTCGGCGAGCCATGGTCGTGGAATACGCTGGTCGGGGGCGGGATCATCATGCTCGGCGTGATCATCGCGCTCCGCTAAATGAGCTGCGAAGCCGCGCGCGTCGCAGTCGTCATTCCCTGCTACCGCGTTCGCCGGTACATCCTGGACGTCATTCGTGGCATCGGTCCCGATGTCTCCGCCATTTTCGTCGTCGATGACGCCTGCCCTGAACAAACCGCCGCATTGATTCGGCAGGAATGCACGGATGGCCGGGTAAAGGTCCTCACGCACGCCGAAAATCAAGGCGTGGGTGGTGCAATGATTACCGGCTACAAGGCTGCGCTCGCCGACGGCGCTGATGTGATCGTGAAGATCGATGGCGATGGGCAGATGGACCCCGCGCTCATTCCACGATTCATCCGGCCGATCGTGGGCGGCGATGCCGATTACACCAAGGGCAATCGCTTCTACGATCTTGCGTTCCTGAGTGCCATGCCAAGGGCGCGGCTGTTCGGCAACG
>VBDA01000378.1 GCA_005883655.1 Betaproteobacteria bacterium
CTAGCCATCGTCCTTCCTCGATATTCACGTCGAGGTCGCCGGTGCGATGCAGGATCAGCGCCGGTACGCCGATCGCGGGCAACACGTGGCGTACGTCGATTTGCGTGTTCATCCTGAGCAATGCGACCGCTGCGCTAGGGCTTGCGGAGTAGCGAAAGTAGGTCGCGAGTCGACGCACGAAGTCGTGATCGTGCATCTTGCTGGGAATGTAACGCGCGAGGTCCATCTGGTTACCCCATTCGCGCTCGACGAATTCGTATTCCTTCGCTCGTGCCTCCGGCGTCGGCGCCCACGGATAATCGGGACTCCAGATCCGCTTGGCGAAGCAGCTGTAGGTGACCAGCGCCACGGTGCGTTCGGGATAGGTGGCGGCGAATAGCATGCACATGTTGCCGCCTTCCGAGTAACCGAACAGCGCCGCCCGTTGCGAACCCACCGCATCCATGACGGCGCGCAGGTCATCCATGCGCACTTCCAGGCTCGGCAGCTGATCATCGGGAACGCGGTCGGAAAGACCGGTGCCCCGCTTGTCGAACGTGATAAGGCGCGAGAACGACGCAAGGCGGTGAAGGAAACGCGCGTGGTCGGGTTCCTCCCAGCGCAGTTCCAAATGCGACACCCAGCCTGGGACATAGACCAGATCGAGAGGTCCGTCGCCGATGACTTGGTAGGCGATGTTCACCTTGCCGCTCCGCGCGAAGCGGGTCTGCGGAATCATCTCGATACCTTATGCGGGAAGCTCTGACACGATCGACAGTCCAGGTCCGGGTATTGCGAAATAGGAGCTCGTGGGAGTCGTCCGCGTTGATTATCCGGATGCTGCCTGCTCGGAGAGCAGATAACCCCGGCTGTCCTCGAGAAAATGCGGTCCCACATCCGAGCGCACCGCCGTACCGACACCTTGCGCGGTCAGCACTTCGAGCAACAACGCGCTGGGCACGCTGCCGTCGATGATATGCACCGAGCGTACACCTTCGCGCACCGCCTGCAGCGCTGCCGTGACTCGCGGCCGCATGCCGGCGGCGACTGTTCCATCTTTCAACAATGACTCCGCCTCGCTTGCGGTCAGGACATAAGCCAGCCTGCCGGCGCGGTCGAGAACGCCCGGGACGTTGGTCATCAGGATCAGCTTCTCGGCCTCGAGCGCGCGGGCCAGCCGTCCGGCCAGCAGGTCGGAATTGATGTGATAGGTGGTGCCGTCCGCGCCAACGCCGATGGGCATGATGACCGGAACAAAACCGCGCCCAAGCAACAGTTGAATGAGATCGACGTCCACGCTCTCGACGTCGCCCACGTAACCCAGATCGACCGCCTCCTCGCCATCGTCCGCAGGAAGCGTCATGCGATGCGCATGGATGAAGCGTCCGTCCTGACCGTCCAGGCCCACCGCTTTGGCGCCATGCTTGTTGATGAGCCCGGCGAGCTCCTGATTGAGCTCGGCAAGCGCCATCTCGACGACCGTCAGCGCTCGCTCGTCGGTAACGCGCATGCCGCGATGGCGGCGGCTTTCGATGCCCATCTGGCGCATCAATTCATCGACCCGCCAGCCGCCGCCGTGAACGATGATCGGCCTCATTCCGACCAGCCACAGGAGTGCGACGTCGCGAGCGAAGCCGGACATCAGCGCCGCATCGGCCATCGCGTGCCCGCCGAAGCGGATGACAAGCGTCTTCCCGTGGTACGCGTGGATGTAAGGGAGTGCTTCGGCCAGAACACGGCCTTTGGGATTGTCGGCCACCGTACGAAGAACCTGATGAAGGGAAGCGTGATTGTATAGGAGAGAAGCCAGCTCCCCTCGGACAAGCGTATCGTGGCGATGTCGCGGCAGCTGCTCACTTCATATTCGCGCGAGGACCGTGCCCACCACGCTGCCAGATCGAGCTTCGGCGGCAGGGTATACGGCTCATCCAGCTCTTTGCTAAAATTTGATGGTCTGTTGGCGACGGAGAACTGCTATGCCACACCGGTCGATCAGAACGATTATCAAGAATCAAGAGATCCTGACTGCCCCAAGCACAACGACGGTCAGCGACGCTGCGCGCTTAATGAGGGACCATAAAACCGGCGCGCTCATGGTATGTGACAAGAAGCGCCTTGTCGGCGTATTCACCGAGCGCGACGCCCTCTTCCGTGTGACGGCCGAGGGATGCGATCCGAAACCCACCTCGCTTGCCGACGTGATGACGTCAAACCCGCAGACTATCGGCCCCGACAAACCGCTCGGCCACGCGCTGCACATGATGTACG
>VBDA01000379.1:0-482 GCA_005883655.1 Betaproteobacteria bacterium
CGAGCCGCTGCCGCCAGGCGTAAGCTTCACCAACCGGGTGATCTTTTACGTCGGCCCCGTCGATCCGGTGCGAGACGAGGCGGTTGGTCCCGCGGGACCAACGACCTCGACCCGTATGGACAAGTTCACCGAGATGATGCTGGCGAACACCGGCCTGATCGCCATGATCGGCAAAGCCGAACGTGGCCCGGCGGCCATCGAAGCCATCAAAAAACACCGCGCAGCGTATCTGATCGCGGTTGGCGGTGCTGCCTATCTCGTTTCCAAGGCGATCAAGAGCTCACGCGTAGTCGCCTTCGCCGATCTCGGCATGGAAGCGATCTACGAGTTCGAGGTGCGCGACATGCCGGTGACGGTCGCCGTCGACGCGAACGGCGCGTCGCTGCACAGCACCGGCCCGGCCGAGTGGTCGCGCAAGATCGTCGAGCTGAAGCTGCCCGTCAGCGCAGCGTGACCACAAACTGGCGCGGCATCTGGGCCGT
>VBDA01000379.1:511-3222 GCA_005883655.1 Betaproteobacteria bacterium
GGGCCGGGCACAGGCATACTGCAGGCTTCTGTCGTAGTTTCTGGACCCGGACTTTTCACCGGACGCCCGATTTCGACGCGCGATGGCCAAATACACCTCGCCCCTGAACGCGGACACCGTCTCGTCGCTGACTGCGCCGCCGGCGCGGCTCGGCCTGCAAACCAAGCTCACTTTGTTGGACATCGGCCTGATCGTGATCGTGGCCACCGCGGTCGGTATAAGCACATTCCTGATCCGGCAGCAGGTCCAGTATTTGATCCTCGCGCTATCGGTCGTCGCGGGCCTGGCGCTCGTCCTTATTGGCGCAACGCTGCTGCGCAAGCGGCGGCTAGTCGCCGTCCCCATACGGCAACTGATGCGCGCCGCGCGCGCGGTCGGCGCCGGCAAGCTCGACGTCTTTGTGCCGGTGAGCTCGAGCGACGAGCTCGGACTTCTGACGCACACATTCAATCATATGACGCAGCGCCTGTTCGAGGCGCAGGCCGAGGTCGCGACCTATCAACGCACCCTCGAGGAGAAGGTCACCCAGCGCACCAAGGAGCTGGAGGTCGCAACCGCACAGGCCTACAAGCTCGCGCAGCACGATATTCTCACCGGCCTTCCGAACCGCGCGTTGCTCAACGAGCGGCTCAGACAAATCATTGCTCAGGCGGCGCGCGACGGGCATCAGGTGGCGTGCCTCTTCCTCGACTTCGATCACTTCAAGCGCATCAACGATACGCTCGGCCACGATGCGGGCGATCAGTTACTGCAAGCGGTCGCGCAGCGACTGACCAGCGCGGTGCGCGAGTCGGACACCGTTGCTCGCCTCGGTGGCGACGAATTCGTGGTCATTCTTCCCGGTCTCGACCCGGACAAGACAACCTTCGAGATCATGCAGGTCATCACACGCGTGCGCGAATCCTTCCTTGCGCCGGTTCGTCTAGGCGATCAGACACCGACGCTCACCTGCTCGATCGGCGTGTCGGTGTATCCCGTCGACGCGGCCGATCCGGGCGCGGTGATCAAGCAGGCGGACACCGCGATGTATGCCGCCAAGGGAGCCGGCCGCAACGCTTACCGCTTCTATACCGCGGACATGAACGCAAGGGTGCAGGCGCGATTGCAGATCGAAACCGACATGCGGCGGGGCTTGATGGACGACGAGTTCTTTCTCGTCTACCAGCCGCAAGTCGAAATGGCGAACGGGCGGGCATGCGGCGTGGAAGCGTTGCTACGGTGGCGCGATCCGCAAAGGGGCGTGATCGGCCCGAACGAATTCATCCCCATCGCCGAGGAATCGGGAATGATCCAGGCGCTGGGTGCGCGAGTGCTGCGCGACGCCTGTCGTCAGGTCATGACCTGGCATCGGCATAACATGATGCTGCGTCTGTCAGTGAATCTGTCGGTGCAGCAGCTGGAGCACGAGAGCTGGCTTTCGATTGTCGAAGACGCCTTGGTCGCCAGCGGCATGCCAGCGCGCTATCTCGATCTGGAGATCACCGAAAGCGTGATCATCACCCATCCCGAAAACGCGGTGGCTACGCTGATGAAGCTCAAGCGGATGGGCGTGTCGATTACCGTTGACGATTTCGGAACCGGTTATTCGAGCTTGTCCTACCTCACCCGCCTGCCGATCCAGGCCGTCAAGATCGACCAGCGTTTTGTGCGCGGCCTGGAACAGAACAAGAATGATGAAGCGGTCACCCAGGCGATCATCGCCTTGTCGCACAGCCTGGGGCTTCGCGTCATTGCCGAAGGCGTCGAGACCATCGCCCAGTTCGAGTATCTCAGGAGCCACGGATGCGAAGAGGCGCAGGGCTACCTGATTTCGCGCCCGCTCGAAGAACCCGAGTTGCGGGCATGGTGGAAAATGCAGGACGAGGAGAGTCGCATCGTCGGTCGCCAAGGCGACATGTGGCGCCAAGATCGCGGGAAGTGACGCATCCGTCCAAGAGCAAGACGCGTAGCGTCGCGGCAATTGGAAACGGATGCGTCATCCCCGCGCAAGCGGGGATCCAGCGTCTTTGGTAGCATCGCGATAATGTGACCAACGCCACGGGGTTCCCGCTCATTTACCAAACTGAGCGGGAACGACGAACCTTGCCTCTCAGCGCGAAAGATCGGCCGGGATATCGACATCGCGCGAGATGCCGGTATCGTCGGTTTCGATAAGCTGCAGCTCTCGTTCGTGTCGGCGCACGAGGGATTTCGCGCCCTCGTCGCCGGTGAGCGCCGCGAGCTCACCGTAGTAACGCCGCGAAAAGCCAACCGGATGGCCGCGGACACCCTGATGCGACGCAGCGACAAGCTCCGCACCGCCTTTGAGCGCGTCGGCAATACGCCGAATGGTCGCAATCTCGATCCACGGCATGTCGGCGAGCGCGATCACCCACGCTTTGGCGAGCGGCGTCGCCCGAATCGCCCAGGCTAGGCTTTGCCCCATGCCGTTGGCGGCGTGGGGGCAGACAGTAAGCTCCGCGCCATGATCCGAGAGCGTACGAGCGAGGCCTTGGTCACCAGGGCGCACGACGGCAACGACACTGTCGACGCTAGCGATGAGATTGCAGAAAGCACGCACGCCAAGCGGCGTGCCGTCCTTGAGCGGTGCGAGCAGCTTGTCGCCGCCGAAACGCGAAGCGCTGCCGGCGGCAAGGAGGATGCCGACGATCGGATCGCTGGCCGAAGGCGCGGTCACTCGGGAAGCAGTCGGAACCTGCCGTCCCTGACGA
>VBDA01000380.1:0-3333 GCA_005883655.1 Betaproteobacteria bacterium
ACTTGAACAGGAAGCGTGACTTTAGCGCGCGTGCGTCCGGAGGAACTGTCGACCCTTAACCGTCACGGTAACGACGCCAGCAACGCCTTTCTCGACATAGCCGTCGAGAACGAGTGCGTCGACGATCTCCGATGCTTCAAAGCGCAGGGAAATGCCCTTCGCGCACCGACTCAAGCACGCAAACTGCTCGTCTGTTAAGCGCTTTATGTGCAACGCAAGCGCTTCCGATCGGGTTGGCAATGACAACGATTTCGACGGGTGGTTATGTATCATATTGGGGCTCACCGTGACACAAGCGACGCGATGATGCCATGCTCGAGGCGTGCGCTAAATGACCAGCAAACGAATGGTCGTTTTTGGGGTATGAACGCATTGTTGTCGACAGCACATCGCCGTCGACATGCTAGTTTCGCTTCCGACGTCGCTTCCTGATCTGGGAATCGTGGCTGCTTATGTAGTCTCTACCGGTGTTGGTGACGTTCAGCCTCCCAACGTCGTCCAGGATTGCAAATCCGGCCCGTTCGAGAGCTGCGACCACTGCCGTTGGCGCGGCGCAGACATGGGCACTGCATCGCCGCAGCCATTCCAGCTCCACGTCAGCCAGCTCGATCCTTTTGGCCGCTGACGTCGGTCCGTCGATATGCTCGGCGTCAGCTCGAAAGATGCGCGCGCTCCGCAATGCAATGCGAGACTTTGGGAAATCCAGGCGACGGTTTTCAATCAGCGTCCGGGTGCAATCCTCGACGCTTAACGGCCGCGCGAAGTAATATCCCTGCATTTCATCGCAGCCGTGTGAGCGCAGGAAGTTCAATTGCGCCTCGGTTTCCACGCCTTCGGCCACTACCTTTAGCTTGAGGTTGTGTGCGAGGCTGATTATGGCAACAGCGATCTCTGCATCGTCGGAATCCACGGTGAGATCGCGAACGAAAGTACGATCGATCTTAAGCGCATCGAGCGGGAAGCGCTTCAAATACGCGAGGCTCGAATATCCGGTCCCGAAATCATCGATCGAGACCTTTACGCCGATGCGCCTCAGCCGGTTTAGCATGCTCGCCGCTTCGGCCGGATCGTGCATCAACATTGACTCGGTGATCTCTAGCTCGATCAACCTGCAGTCGACGCCGCTTTGAGTGATGAGCACGCGCACGTGAGCGTCGAAATCGGCCTGGTGGAACTGCTGGGCAGAAAGATTCACCGCGACCGGCCGGACCGTGATACCGCGCGCCTGCCAGGCCTTGATCTGCTCGCATACCGTCTGTAACACCCATTCGCCGACGGGCGCGATCAAGCCGGTCTCCTCGAGAATCGGCACGAACTCGGCCGGGGCCATCCTGCCCCGCTCGGGGTGCTGCCAGCGCAATAGTGCCTCCAATCCGCTGATGATGCCGGTGGTTAGGTCAACTTTGGGCTGGTAGTGGAGGACGAATTCCTTTCGTTCGAGCGCGCCGCGCAGGCGGGCGTGCAGCTGCAATCGCTCCAGCGCGAGCTCGTTCATCCGCGGCAGATAGAAACGGAAGGTGTTGCGGCCCTGCTCTTTGGCACGATGCATCGCCGCGTCCGCGTTTTTAAGAAGTCCTTCGGGATCGTCTCCATCGCCGGGATAGATCGCGATGCCGATGTTGGCCGAAATGTGTATTTCGAGTCCGCCGAGATTGAATGGCGCCGCCAGTGCGTCGATAATCTTCCGCGCGACCAGTCCGGCATCGTCCGCCGTGGCCAGCTTCGAGAGCAAGATCACGAACTCGTCGTCGCCAAGGCGTCCGACGGTATCGGAGTCGCGCGCGTTGCGCCGCAGGCGCTCTGCGGCCTCGACAAGCAGCTGGTCGCCGGCACGGCGCCCGTAGATGCTGTTCACGTCCTTGAAGTGGTCGAGCTTGGCAATCATGCATCCGATCCGACCAGCCGATTGCTGCGGTTGGGCGAGCATCTGGGTCAGATCGTCGTGGAGTCGGTGCCGGTTCGGCAGGCCGGTGAGAGAATCGAACCAGGCAAGGTAGGCGAGTCGCTCCTCCGAACGCTTGCGCTCGGTGACATCTTGCACCGTCCCGACCATTTTTACGGGTTTGCCACTGATCGCGTCATACACGATGCCCGACAGTTCCTGGATGATTCTTTCGCATCCGTCCGGACGGATTATTCGATGCTCGATGCTGTAGCTCGTGCCGTCATTGACCGCTCTTGCCACTTCCTCCCGTATGCGCGCCTTGTCATCCGGATGCACGGCATTGAAGAAGTTCTCGTTCGATACGTCGATCTCCCTCGGCTGATAACCGAAGATCCGAAAGGTCTCATCGGACCAGCGCAGCGGGTTCCTG
Source organism: Betaproteobacteria bacterium (assembly GCA_005883655.1). Classification (GTDB taxonomy): domain Bacteria; phylum Pseudomonadota; class Gammaproteobacteria; order Burkholderiales; family Casimicrobiaceae; genus PALSA-1003. Next base: position 2,316 of record VBDA01000380.1, read on the forward strand.
TCCAGGTCGCGCAGGTCGCCAAGGTCAAGTTCCCAACTGCCGAGGTGCGCGATGCGCTGCGCTGCGGCGAGGTTCTCCTGGCTTTCTCGAACCTTGTCCAGAGCGAGTTTTTGCTCAGTGATATCGCGGCCGATACCGCGGTAACCGCTGAATTTCCCGTTTTCGACGAGCGGCAAGCCGCTCACACTGATGAAGCGCAGCGCTCCGTCCTCGCCGACGCGGCGATATTCGAAGTCGCGGAAAGCTTGCCGCGCGGCGAGTGTCGCGCGGTGTTCGGGCCAGGCGCTTGATAGTGGGACGGTATCGGGAATTTCCCAGCGTGTCTTGCCGATCGTGTGGGCCGCGCTGCATCCCGATCTCTCGTAGACCGTGCTGGAGAGAAAGGTGAAGCGCAGGTTCTCGTCCTGTTCCCAATACCAATCCGCTGAGAGCTCTGTCAAGCTTCGGAAGCGATGCTCGCTTTCGTGCAACAGTTTTTCGCTTCTTTCGCGTGCCGCGACGTCAAGCTCGAGCGCGGCACTGGTCTCTTCCAGCTCATGCGTGCGCTCGCGAACCAATTCCTCGACTTCGGCGTTTTGCCGGCGCTGTTTCATGGGCCGCAGCGGGGCCCAAGATGCCGTTCCGCGTTGACACTGGGTGGCCAAAGCATCCCGTACATGATGATCTCCTACTCGGTAGCCGAGCGACGCGGGGCGATATGGGTGCTTAAGACGAGGGAATACGCATAGAACGTGCCAAAGCGGGCTCGGGCCGTCACCTGCGGAGACTTACGCAAGGCAGTAGCTCCCGCGAGCGCGGAACGACCGCAACTCCAGGAATTCGTCCGCTATCTTCGATCGGATCCGATGGCCCGGGCGGCGCGGCTGGCATTTGCTAACATCCGCCTGTTCGAAGCCATGACGACTCCCGTCACCTTCACGAAGATGCTGCACCGCCTGCTGCGGGCCGAGGGTCAAGGGCGTGCGGCGAGGACGGTGGAAATCTATGGGTGGGCAGTCCTGATCGAAGGAGCGGCCTC
>VBDA01000380.1:3372-4456 GCA_005883655.1 Betaproteobacteria bacterium
GGGTGGACTATTTTCGTCTAGCGGGGGTGTGGGTCGCCGGTATAGGACTGCTCTATGTCCTGAGCGGGCGCCTCAATGCGAATGATTTCGTTTTTGCCACCTTGCTGGACCGGCCGTTCGTCCTGCCCATTTTAGGCATCCTCTGGTATTTCGGGATGGTGGCGGGAACGCTTGCCTTGGCCGCCGGGCTGCAGGATCTCGTGACGTGTCTCTGGACATTGACGGTATGGCGCCAGGAATTTGGCCGCGGCGAAACGGCTTCGACTTCGCGATGATGGCCTGTCCGGGCGCGAATGCGGCGGGTACGGGCGCGCGTGGCCAGCCGATTGCGCAAGTGGTAAAAAAGCGGGCAAACTCTACCGAAGCCGCCTGACGGTCGCCACGTTGCGTGGAACTTGAACACGCTGCTTGAGGCGAAGTCGCTACAAGAATCTTAGATAGATTTCAGCGATGAATTCAAACGCTAGCCGCCCCGTACCGCCAGCCAATACCGGATCGGCGTTCCTGAACTTGCTGGCAAATGCGTCGATCTCTTTCGTGCATCTCGAACGCCGGTTCGATCCTTTTTTCCGTCCGCTGTTCGATGCGCTGCTTCGCGATCCTCTTACGAGCTTGACCACGGCATTGATCAACATGCAGCGCCCGGACGAGCATTTGAAAATCGCCGAGGAAAAGCCCTTGCCGGATGAAGAGGAATGCCTCCAGTCGATCATCTCGAGCTTCCAAACGCAGATGCGCGACCTCTGGAAACCCGGTGGGTTCGAGCGAGGGGGAAATACCAAGACACATGGCATCGTGCGCGGGGAGTTTATCGTTCATGACGGTTTGCCCGAGAATCTGCGCCGCGGCATCTATGCTCAGCCGCAAGCATACCGTGCATGGGTGCGGTTTTCCGGACCCGGGCCTTACATCACGCCTGACATCGACGACGTGGGCTTCATGAGCATCAGCATCAAGCTGATGGGCGTTCCTTGGCCGAAGTTGATGGACGAGGAGAAGTTTACTCTAGACATGTTCGGCGTTTCCACACCCACCTTCGTGACGCCCGATACCAGGGCGAACGCGCAGTTGCAGATCGAAAGCG
>VBDA01000381.1 GCA_005883655.1 Betaproteobacteria bacterium
ATGCTGAACTTTTCGGTGGCGCGCGGCACGATGTCCAAAACATCCAATGCCTCGGGCTGCAGCGAGTTGAGGCCCCAGCCCATTGCGCCCAGAATGACGACCAATGTTACGGCCGCACCGATCGCCTTGGGCAGCTTCGCCTTTCTCTCCAGCCAGTTGACGATCGGCTTCAGTGCGTAGGTCAGAAATACGGACAACGTAATGGGAATCAAAACGGCTTGCGCCCAGTGCAGAAATACCACTAAGGCGATGAGCGCGAGCACGACAATCGCGTTGCTGCGCCTTAGGACGGATACGTGGGCAACGGTGGGCGCCGGCGCGTAGGGCGTAACGTCTTCCGCTGGTTCGGGTGTTTCCGGGGTTGTGGCCATGGGTTTTCGAAAGATGAAAAGCGTTCGCCGCGATATTAGACCACGACCGGACTGGGCGTTCCCAGGGGTGGCGTCGCAAGCGGCGCGTGGGGTACAGTTATCGGAGATTTGATGGCGGCCAGTGAGGCCGCGAAAGGCGACTGGCCGGGCGTCGGGCCGCATCATCGCCGCGAATCGACTGCGACATCGGAGGGGTGACGACAATGAAGCGATTTCTTTTCCTCACGCTGTGGATCGCGCTAACCGCCGTTCCCGCGACCGCGCAGGAAACGATCAAAGTAGGCGTCATCGCCGCGTTTTCGGGGCCGTTTGCCGACATCGGACGCCAGATGGAGGCGGGCATCAAGACCTATTTCCAAGTCAACGGCGATACGGTCGCGGGCCGAAAAATCGAGATCATTCTGCGCGATACGACCGGTCCGTCGCCCGATATCGCCAAGCGCCACGCGCAGGATCTGATACTGCGAGACAAGGTCGATTTTCTGGCGGGATTTTCATTGACTCCGGAAGCGCTCGCTGTCGCCCCTGTGGCAACCGAGGCGAAGAAACCGATGATCATCATGAATGCGGCGACGTCGATCATCACCACCAGGTCGCCTTATATTGCCCGCCTATCGATGACGCTGGCGCAGGTCGCCTCACCGATGGGCAGCTGGGCGTTCAAGTCCGGCATCAAACGGGTCGTGACCGTGGTCACCGACTACGGGCCCGGGATCGACGCCGAGACCGCCTTCAAAGCATCCTTCACCGGCGCCGGCGGGCAAATCATCGAATCACTGCGTGTGCCGCTGCAGAATCCGGACTTCGCGCCATTCATCCAGCGGGTCAAGGACGCCAAGCCGGAAGCGGTGTTCGTGTTTGTTCCTGCCGGCGGACAAGGCATTGCATTCATGAAGACCTTTCACGAGCGCGGGCTCGCCGATGCCGCCATCAAGGTGATCGCCACCGGCGACCTGACCGACGATCACCTGCTCGATTCAATGGGCGATCCGGCGCTCAATGTCGTGACCAGCTTTCACTATTCGGCATCGCACGACACGCCCGAAAACAAGGCGTTTCTGAAGGCGTACGCCGACGCCAACGGAGCGCAGGGCGGCAGGCCGAATTTTGTCGCGGTCGCCGCCTATGACGGGATGGCGGCAATCGCCGAAGTGGTCAAGCGTCTCGGAGGCACTATCGACGGCGACAAGGCGATGGAGATTCTTAAAGGCATGCGCATCGCCAGCCCGCGCGGCCCGATCGTGATCGACCGAGAGACGCGCGACGTCGTGCAGACGGTGTATATCCGGCGCGTCGAACGCGTCAATGGCCAGCTCTACAACACCGAGTTCGAGACGTTCGCCGACGTGAGGGACCCCGGCAAGTAACGGCGTAGCGAATGGAACGAAGGCGGCTCCACGCGTGCGGCGGGTGAGGGCGCCTGGCCGCGCGGAATGCCACCGCCTGCAGAGGTTCAGCAGGCGCGCATGCCGGGGAAGACAAGTGACAAATTCCGCGACATCGAGCAGGCGCGCAACGCATGAGCGACCCTCTAACGCAACGCGGACAACTTTTGGAAACTGACCGATGAATCCGGCAAAGTCGTTCGACTATAGGAAACTGTTCGATCTCACGGGACGTATTGCGCTGGTGGTGGGCGGCGGCTCGGGCATCGGCCAGGCGGGGGCCGAGGGCATGGCCGCGCAAGGCGCGCACGTCATCGTCGCCGACATCGTCCCGGAGGACGCGAAGGGCGTCGCCGAGCGGATCTCGGATGCCGGCGGCAAGGCGACGTCGGTGCAGATCGATGTGCGCGGCACCGCCGCGGTCGATGCCATGGTCGACGCGGTGATGCGCGATCATGGCCGGCTCGACGTATTGCTCACCACACCGGCGATGAACCTGCGCAAGCGCCTGCTCGATTACAGTGACGAGGAATTCGACCGCGTGATCGAGTTGAACCTAAAGGGAACGTTTCGCGTCGCCCGAGCTTGCGCGAGACCGATGATGGATAAAAAGCGCGGCAGCATCATTCTCATGTCATCGATCCGCTCGGTCACCGTCGAGCCCGGTCAGAGCATCTACGCGTCGACCAAGGCCGGGATCGCGCAGATGATGCGCGGGCTCGCCGTCGAGCTGGGACCTAGCGGCGTGCGCGTCAACGCGCTCGCGCCCGGCATCGTAGCGACGCCGCTCACGCGTCAAATCGTTTCCAACCGGGCGTGGAACGAAGCGTACGCCAAGCGTTCCGCCCTTGGGCGCTGGGCCGAACCCGAGGAGATGGCCGGCCCCATCATCTTCCTGGCCAGCGATGCCAGCAGCTACCTGACGGGGACGACGCTGTTTGCCGATGCAGGGTGGACGGCAATCGACGGCCGCTTCGAGCCCCAACTCAGGGCTTAAGCCTCGAGCTGCTGCCGCCGTTTGGCCGGAAAGAGCACAAACGGCGCCGCAGATCTCCCGCCGGCGCGGAAGCTGCTACTAGCCGGATCTCGTTTGTGCTGCATCGCACACTGAAACCGCGTCTCGACGCTGCTAGGGAATAGAGCGGGCTTTCCTCGTTAAGCGCGAAACACGCACTCACCCCGTGGGCCGCCAATGAGCGTATAGATGGGTCTAGGCCGTAGTAATGCGCGTTTCGCGCTTACAGTCGACGACTCATGGCTCGCTCACCTTCTCCTGCCCATCCGGCAAACCGCTTGCTGGCATCGCTTCCCCGTGCGGACCTCGCACGTCTGACGCCTTCGCTCGAACACGTCGATCTGCCGCTCGGTCAACGCCTGCACGAGCCGGGATTCGCGCAGGAACACTTTTACTTTCCCGGAACGTCGATCGTGTCGCTCGTCGGTGTCCTGCGCAACGGCGACGCGACAGAGCTCTCGCTCGTCGGGTGCGAAGGCGGCGTGGGCGTG
>VBDA01000382.1 GCA_005883655.1 Betaproteobacteria bacterium
TATGCGGCGGCCGACGACTTCGGAACCGCGAATCCGATTGCCGGAAAGGTGCGCTGGGAGGTGATCCGCGGCGTCACGCAATCGGGCAACTACACCCGCGGCTACATCATGCAGGGCTTCAATCAGGACGAGGCGAACCGGATCGTGCACGAAGGCGCGTGGCCGATCATCGCCGGACGCCGTATCGCCTCGAACACGCGTTGGGGTCAAACCGACGGAGTGCCCGAGCTCTATCAGTTGAGCGGCGAGGGGCCGCAATGGTGGTCCGATTTCCCCGATACCATCCGCAACTATCCATCGAACGGTGTGCTGCATCGCTGCAATCTGAACGGAACCTGCCCGAAGATCTTTGAGCATTCCGGCGGGTCGGAGATCTTCGCGTTGCGCCTGGCAATGGAGTGGACCGGCTCGGAGGGAAGCACCGATATCCCTGTCCCGTCCAATGTGCGTCGCTATTACGTGCCGAGCACGACGCACGGAGGCGGTGGCGGCGGGTTCAACGAGAACATTCCGAACACGCCGGTGAACTGCCCCGGCAACAACTGGGGACCCGGGACTTTCAGGGCGAATCCCGTGCCGGAGGCCGAACTGGTGAACCGGCTGCGGATCGCCATGCGCGACTGGCTTATGCTCGGCACAACGCCACCCCCAAGCCGCTATCCGACGCTCGCCGGAGGAACCCTGGTCGATGCGACGAAAGCAGCGATGGGCTTCCCTTCGGGCATTCCAGGTATTCCCGATTCGATCTTTCTGCCCGAAAACTTCGTCAATCAGACGCTCGACTACGACTGGGGGCCGCAGTTCAACCCCATCGACATTACTGGCGTTCCGACGAACGAGCCGCCGCCGATCGTGCACGTGATTCCGCTCAAGGTGCCAAAGGTCGATGCCGATGGGAACGAGCTGGGCGGCGTGCCGACCGTCCTGCGCGATGCGCCCCTCGGAACCTATCTCGGCTGGAACATCACGGCGTCGGGATTCCATGCGGCTCAGGTGTGCAATTACGTTGGCGGCATGATCCCATTCGCGCACACGAGAGCCGAGCGTTTGGCCAATGGAGATCCGCGTCTGTCGCTGGAGGAGCGCTACGGAAGCCACAACGGATACGTAAGCAAGGTGTCGGCCGCCGCGTTGAACGCCTTTTTCCAAGGCTACCTGCTTAAGGCCGACGTGGGGAGTCTCATCAGTCAGGCGTCGGCGAGCAATGTCTGCGCGCACGGCGCATCGGGCCAGAGCTGCGACCCGGCGGCGCCGTAGCGGGGCTTCGCAGTTAGCTGAAGGCGGCGAGAGCCGGGCAACCGGTTCTCGCCGTGTTGTTCCCGCGACGACCGCCTATAGGGTTGTCATTAGCGTCTCTCGACGAAAGCTGAAGGCGGATGCCCAAGGATTGTGCGGTTGACTCTACCTGTTTGACTTGAAGGGCAAATGATCGGTCCGCAGGGTTCGAGAGAATAGCAACCCGGGAGGCGTGGGGCACCGCTTCCTTCAGAATTTGCAGCTGCTTGCCGAAGATCTCCGGGCCGGGCGTGAAGGTCGTACCAGTGATATTCCCGCCTGGCTGCCTCAGGCTGGCGACAAGGCCGGTCTCGACAGGATCGCTTGCGAAGATCATGACAATTGGAATGCTGCTGGTAGCGTTCTTTGCCGCCAGCGCAGCAGACCCAGCCGGCGCCACGATCACGTCCACTTTGCGCCGGACCAGCTCGGTTGCGAGGGCGGGCAGTCGCTCAACGTTTCCCTCGGCCCATCGGTATTCGATGATCAGGTTTTGGCCCTCAATCCAACCGAGCTCCCGCAAGGTTCGCAAGAATGCCGCAAGCCCGTGCTCCACGGATTCGCGCGTAGGGTTGCTTAGATAACCGACGCGGTACCCCCTGCCCGATTGCTGCGCCTCAGTAGCGAGCGGCGCGACAAGCAGTCCGATCAGCAATACAAGTCCCGCGTTGAGTCTATTCATCCAAATTTTTTCGTCGATCCTTGGACAGCGATCCAATCATCGGGCGCATGCCTACAGGTGCATCAGCGAGCGCTATTCTAGAGCTTCGCGAGCAATCGGCGCGTCTTGACAAGCATCTGCCTGGCCCGCTCGACCGCGGGGACGGTCTTTGCCAAGGTCTCCATCGGAATCTCGAGACCAATGGGAAGATCGGCGGGCAATGCGCGCAGGATGCCGGCGAGGTCGAGGCCGCCATCGCCAGGCATCAGACGCTCCGCTCGCGCCTGGTGAAGCAACCCGTCGACGTCGGTCGGGCGCTCGGCAGGCGCATCGCACAACTGCATGTAGCGAAACCGCGAGCGTGGCACCCCGGAAATCTCGCTGGTGCTGCTGCCGCCCCGGTCGAAGTGGATCGGATCGACGAGGATGCCGCCGTTCTCGTGGGCTGCGGCGGTCACGATGCGCACACCTTGGGCGAAGCTCTTGCAGTCGGTCCACGGCATCGGCTCCAGATTGCCGCCGATGCCGAATTGCTGCGCAAGCTCGCAGAAGGCCGCGAAGTTCACAATGAGCCTCGCCTCGTCCGGATCGTTGCCCGCGATCAGCGCCTCGGTCGCGCCGAAACGCGCGCCAGTCGCCAGCGCCGCTTCGTAGTCGGCGACAACGGTATCGGGCCGCAGGCGGAAGATCTCGATGTCGAGAACACGCAGGCCGGTTGCCTTCAGCCGGCGCTCGGTCTCGCGTACCAGCGGCGTATCGCCGACCATCGGACGCTGCACTTCCTGCGGCGTTGCGGGAATGAGCCGCAGCCCGACGCAATCGAATCCGGCATCGACCGCGCACGACACCATTTCCGGCGGGGAGAGTTCGAGCACGGTCAGCGCAGCAAGTCCGATCGGATGCGCCATGGCTTTTCGTTGGGGTGCTCAATGCAGCGCCGAGTATTTCGCCACAATGAACATCGTCATTGCATCGTGACCGGTCGCGTCTTACCGCAAACAACCCGGAGGTTTGGCTATCGTATCACCGTGTCTGCGCGCAGCAGCAGCGATTGCGGAATAGTGAGCCCGATCGCCTCCGCCGTTCTGAGATTGACTACCAGCTCGAACTTTGTCGGCTGCTCGATGGGGAGATCGGCGGGCTTCGCGCCCTTGTAGATCTTGTCGACATACTCGGCGAGACGGCGATAACACTCGTCGATGACCGGTCCATAGGACATTAGGTTGCCACGTTGCGCGAACAACGCC
>VBDA01000383.1 GCA_005883655.1 Betaproteobacteria bacterium
GGACGCAGACGAACTGTGCGATCAATTGTTGCCGCAATAGGATTCTGTCTCATCAATGTGGCAACTGGCCCGGCATATGGCCAGGCGGCGACCGAACCAGCCGACCCCGTCAAGCCAAGGATCTATGCGCTTGTTGCCGCTGTCGGCGAGCAATTCAGCTTTGTGTCCGAAGTGCAGAGTATCGGTAGCCACCTTTCGCCATACAGACGCAGAACCGTCGAAGTACCGAATAACATTCTCAATCGCTTGGCCTTGCACGGTTTGGACATGGCGATCGCGAATATTGATCCCGACAGCAGACGAATTTACATGGCACTTCCTGCAGCGCAGATGGCCGGAATCTCGCCATCAGAGCGCGAAGATGTCGCGATCAGCACGATAATGGCGGAGCTGGAGAAAATGCCGCAGCGGCTGGAATGGGACAGAATCGTGATTGCCACGCCGGCCTACCGGGCGTTGGAGCTCAACGGCTTGGCTAGTAAGCTGCAGGGATTTGGCCTTTTCTCGCAACCACTTTGTCAAGGACGGTGCGGCGACGATCTACACTCCCTAGGCCAGGACGGAGTGGACGCTGTTACTTCGGAAGACAAAACCATCAGAGCCAGAACCTATATCGCCCCGTTTTCCTACATTGAGGTTTGGGTTCTGGATCCGAAATCCATGGCGATACTCGACAAACGGCAAGGATTCGACGGTCAGAAGCTGGGCGAGCCGCGCTACAAATCCTTGGACCTCAGTCAAAGCGTAGGCCAGAAGTACGTGGCTGGCCGCATCTCTAGTCTGATAGAGCTATCCGTCGGCGAGGCGGTCATGCATTCCGAATTAAATCGCAGGGGCAAGGTGGAAATCGGCGAACCCAAGGTCGTTAACCCTGATGACGCCAAGAAATAGGACAGTACGAACGCTTGCATCACCTGGTTGAATGAGCGCTAGGAGCGCGGTGAAACTTCAGGTGTCCTAGCCGAGTATCCAAAACAATCTTCGGGAGAGGTAATGTCCGGCATCGGAATTCGATTCAAGAAGTTGAGCGCGACATTGCTCTCCCTTTCCGCGATTCTCAGCCTGCTCTTGCTTCCCGCACCCGCCGCGCACGCCACGCCGTTTGCATACATCACCAATAATGGTTCCAATAATGTCTCGGTGATAGACACTGCCACCAACACCGTCACCGCTACCGTGGCAGTGGGACCAAATCCCACAGGTGTGGCTGTCCACCCCGCCGGCACCCGCGTCTACGTGGCGAACCAGTCGAGCAATACTGTCTCGGTGATAGACACCGCCAGCAACACCGTCACCGCCACCGTAGCGGTAGGAACCTTTCCCACAGGCGTGGCGGTCAACCCCGCCGGCACCCGCGTCTACGTGACGAACCAGGCCGCCAATACTGTCTCGGTGCTCGACACCGCCACCAACACCGTCATTGCAACCGTAGCAGTGGGACAAAACCCCGTAGGCGTGGCGGTCAACCCCGCCGGCACTCGAGTCTACGTAGCGAATCAGTCCGGCAATACTGTCTCCGTCCTAGATACCCCCAACAACACCGTCGCCGCCACCGTAACGGTGGGAGCAAACCCCGCAGGAGTGGTGGTCAACCCCACCGGCACCCGGGTCTACGTCACGAACTACAGCTCAAACAGCGTCTCGGTGCTCGACACTGCCAGCAACGCCGTAACCGCCACCGTGGCGGTGGGGACACACCCCGTGGGCGTAGCGGTCGACCCCACCGGCACCCGGGCCTACGTAGCGAACCAGTCCGGCAACACCGTCTCGGTGCTCAATACCGCGAGCAACACCGTCATCGTCGCCGTGACGGTGGGAGCGTTCCCGGTAGGCGTGGCGGTGAACACCAGCGGCACCCGGGTCTACGTCACGAACTACAGCTCCAACACCGTCTCGGTGATAGACACCGCAAGTAACACCGTCACCACCACCGTGGCGGTGGGGAATTCCCCTTCCGCCTTCGGACTCTTTATTGGGGGCCTGCCTCAAACCGTAGTGGCGGTGGAATACTACTACGCGGACTGGAATTTCTACTTTGAGACTGCGTTCCCGGATGAGATCGCCGCGCTCGACGGCGGCGCGTTTGGTGGCGTATTTCGACGGACCGGACAAACGTTCATGGTATGGCCGCAAACCAACCCGTCTGCGTCACCGACCTGCCGATTTTTCAGTACGGCGTTTGCGCCAAAGAGTTCGCACTTTTATACGCCATTCGCCTTCGAATGTGCGATTGTGAAGACTGAACCGGCTTGGCAGTTCGAAGCCATTGCGTTCTATATCCAGCTAGCGGGCCTCGACGGACTTTGCTCCGGCGGAACCGTTCCCCTTTATCGACTGTATAACGATGGAATGGGTGGGGCACCGAATCACCGTTATACAACGAGCCTGACGATCCTCAACCAGATGGTTGCGGCTGGCTGGATATTTGAAGGCAACGGCGACACTAAAGTCTTTGCCTGTGTCCCCCAGTAGAGCAACATGCGCCTCTACGAACGCAGTGCCCTCAGGGCCGCTCGGGGTTTGGCGGAGCAGCGGTCGCTGCCCTTCGCTTTAACTCTTGTCGGTAGAGACTCATAACGCAGTGGGAATGGGCGTCTGTGCCCGGTGTGAGGCCCGCAGACGTGCAGACCGGGGCCAGATCGCGTTGCATCTGCGCGGCGATACGTTCCTGGTCCGCGGCGATGCGTTTTTTGCGTTGTTCGGGTGTCGTGCTCTGGCGCGGTTCGGGTGTGCTCTGGCGTGGTTCGGGTGTGCTCTGGCGTTGTTCGGGTGTGCTCTGGCCTGGCTCGGGTGTCGTGGTCTGGCGTTGCTCGGGTGTCGCGCAGCCCAGAACGGCTAATACGACTAATGCCAAAGTGGCGGATTTCCACATTCCGATGACCATGCCTTCTGGTTACTGCGACTGAGTTTCAGTGCGACTGCTAGCCGCACCGCGGCAGCTTCTGACGGTGGCGGGCGTCAGTATCGTGGCCTTAATCGGCCGCCGTCGTCCCCTGACCTACCACAGCAACTACTGTGCCGTCGATCCGGGAAAGGCTAGAACTAGGCAAGGCTGATAAGACGACGGTGTGTTTTAAGTTGCCGCGGTTGATGCCGAGACACCTGCTTTCATCTCGGTAGTGCGCAGCTTCGACGCCTTCCGCCACCCCACACCGACGGTTCTTGAGGGTGCAAGCTTGCGTGGTAAAGGCGGAGCGAAAGCAACTCAATCAGAACATCTTGCGGAAACCCTTGGCGATGGCCTCTGTCGTCGACAAGCAGGCCATCCAAGTATGAGCGGAGAGAGGGCGTGTCGCCCCACACGGCAGCCAGTTGATTGGCGACCCGCGGGAACCGACGCATCAGGACAAGCGGTTGGGCTTTGCGCGGCAATGTAGCGGCCCAGTTGTGGGTGGGCTTAAGCAGCTCGTTCGCCGGCGTCCCCTTACGTTTCTGACGCTGGGCTTCCTCGGCGAGCGACGCGTCCGGTTTGGGTGATGCCGGGGCGCGGACGACCTTCTGGCGCTTTACTGGATAAACAAAGCTCTCGCTAGGCGGCCCCTGATCAAATTTATGATATATGGACATGCCTTTGCTTAAAGCAAAGAATGGGCCTCAACCACCTTCATACGCGAAATTGCAGATAGCCTGGTGCTCCGCGCGCCCCGCGTTGTCTAGCAGGTCAAAGGCATCGCGCGGCGACGCCTAAAGCTCGCCGGTGATGATCCAGAGTTCCAATCCTTAATGACCGAGTACGTGCACCCCTTTGGGAATAGTGATCCTCCCGCACGCTTCCGGCGGGTTCACAAACCCCGAGGTTTTTCCTGGCCCCCTGGGTGAATGCTACAAACAAAGCTGTCCACTGACGACGTGCCTTACATATCCTGGTTGAGGGTGCCCAGCGCAAGCTAGTAACTCATCGGAACATAAAGAAAAAATGCCCATGGCTCGAAGGTTGCTCGACGCGAAGTGTGCCTACCGGTGAACCTGAGAGCTATGATCCTCGTTCGGCCGCTGGAAGGCGCAGTGTTCGAACCGAAAAGCTAAATGCCGCGCGCCTCCTCCGACAAGGCATCTGAGGCGCGCGCGGCCTGGGGATAAACGATGGCTGAGCGAGTCCAATTGACGCACCAAGCGATCCGCATGGCACAAGATTGGGAGTCGTTGCCGAAAAACGAGCGTGACAGCGTGGCGCGCGAGATCGCCGCAGCGGCGCGCTATTGGCGGATCCAGGCAGCGCACGCAACGAATGAGGAGCGTGAGCGGTTCCAGCGGTTCATGCAGGCCGCCGTGACGCCGCGACGTTAAGCCCCGCTTCGGCGGGGTTTTTCTTTGACCCGACAAGGTGGCGTAGCGATCCAGCCCGTTACCATTGATGCCATCTTCATTGGAAGAGGGTCTTGTCATCGAGGTAAGCGGCCAATAGAGTTCGCGCGTAGTTGTATGCGATGGGCGCGACGGATTCGAGATCGCGGTCACTGCCAGCGTGCACGAGCTTCGAACGTATCTTGTAAATGCGTCGACCGTGCTCGAAAACCCCAGTGATTGATTCATCAAAAAGCTTCCCCATGAGTTTCGCCAACCGCAAGCTAAAGCGATACGCCAGGTCTGTGGATCTGTCCGGTAGGAGCAGCATTTCCAAGATCACCGCAATTTCGATGAAACGGCTCTCGTCTCGAAGGTCTGGCGACAGAGCATGTACGTAGATGTCGGACATCGTCCTTAGCTTCTTGTCGCCGCGCCCTTTTGCTATCTGTGCAACAAGTTTCGAAAGGTCATGGACTTCTGCTTGAGTGACATCAAGAACAGAGCGACCGAAGTAGCACGGAGGTGCTAGGAAATGCAGGGCGCCGGTCGGCTCGTATCCAATGTAAAGGGATGAGCAGGAGTCGCCGGTGAGTTTTAGAGCGAGATTGAATTCCGCGGCCCGCTCTACGGACGGAGCAATGAGCACGTAGTTGCTTGAGCAGAACTCATCATTGATGTCGAGCGATGGGCTAATGGTTTCGGAGAAGAGGCAGCCAGAAAGACCAGTGAACGTGCTCAGTCGACCGTTCTTATCGTACTCCGCGCTCTCGATACGAAGAAGACGAGCCTTGGTCTCATCATCCATGCGACGCACGTACATGTCCTCGGCGACGCCGAACTCGGCGAGATCAGAGCTCAAGCGAAATGGAAACTCGATCGTCTTAGTAAGAGTGGTCAATTTCGCTTCAGCTTGTCGAGCGGGCCGCACGTAAGCACGGCCCGCGAGCCGCAATCGGGTGATGCTTCCTAGCCTGACGTTCCGCTGCGTGGCGCCACGGCGATCCTACGCGGCCGTTGGCGGCGTCTGCGTAGACCAGCCCTGTCCGTTCCGCAGCTCATCAACGATCGCCGCGGCCATGCAGAACCCGAAGCGACTTGCTGCGCGCTCGTTTCCGCTCGCGATGGCCGCCCCTGCTCGAAGCATTGCGGGTCGATCGTCCGTATCGTGCACGACTGCCGCGGCGGTGGCGTGCGAAAGGACGAAGGTCGGGTCCGGCGGGACCCTCTGGGAGCAGCGCGCGATTGTAGCGCGACAGACTGCTGCCTGATTGCTAGGCGTCCTGGGAGACTGAACCAGGATCATCTGGATTGTGCCGCAGCGCGACGTCGACGATATTGAGGGCGAGCGCCAAAGCGTCGCCAGGCTCG
>VBDA01000384.1:0-1072 GCA_005883655.1 Betaproteobacteria bacterium
CAGCGAAGCAAATACGCACGTGACGCGTTTCATCATTACTTTCCGAATATCGGCTTACCGACCGTCATTGGAAATATGTCGTCCAGGAAGAAATGGACCTGAGCGATCCAACCCACCCTGGATCCCGTCTGACGGTTGATCGGCACCACCGCCTCCAGCCCGAGCTGCATGTATCTCCCGGCCCAGAGAATCCCCGGGTTTATGGTTCCGGTGGTCGGTCCACCGCCGCGATCGAGCGGCGTCATCAACGCGAACTCGACCAGGGCAATGAGCTGATTGAACGGTTCGCGCAACCCCACATCCTTGACGAAGGCTTGCAGGTACGGAAGGCTGTATTCGATGGCGAAACCCAGGTTGAGCATGTGTGGATGACGCTCGATGACGACGTCGCCATCGTCGTTGAGCGAACTGCTGCTCGCGTGGGTCGGAATGCCAATCCCCACCGAACCGGTCAGCGCGAGCGGACGCAGGTAAGTCGGGCAGGTCGCCGAAGCCTTTGCCGAAAAAAAGCGCCGGCGTCAAGGTGCTGAACGACTCCGCACCGACGCGCTTCGAGCCGCTGCCACCGATGTCCCAGTCGACACCTCCCGACAGGATCGTCTCGTGCTCATTGCTCTGGTAGAACTTGTACTTGACGCTCGCGGAGGCATTGTCGAAGCCGCGCTCGGTGTCGCCGCCGTCCGGCCGCAACTGCTTGTACGTCGCCCCGAAGCCGACGCCGAGGCTTTCGGTGATGCGCTTCGACATATCGACGGAGAAGTCGGTCTCTCGTGTCGCCGGCGCGTCGCCGCTTGCCGGTGTCTTGATGATCGAGATCGTCGGCAGCGACAATTCATCGGCCACGAACGGATCATCGGTCGCCAGTGTCGCGGGAAAGAATCGCTTTCCGGCAATACCATGCGCGAAAGCAGCATCGGCGGTGGCGACGCACGCGAGTGCGGCGACAACCCCGTACGGCGATAGATTTCGTCTTGCCATGATTTCTTCTTCCTTATTGCGCGGCAAGCGACGCGATTTCATCGATCGTCGTTGCGGCGGCAGACTGAGAAAACGTCAACGTCCATGCGCGGCG
>VBDA01000384.1:1272-4575 GCA_005883655.1 Betaproteobacteria bacterium
CTCATTTCGTGCAGCTCGGCGACGCCGGCCATCGGCGTCGACACGCTCAGCAGGCGATCGGATTGACTGCCGGTGTTCTCGAACGCAGCGAACACCCCGGCGACTTTGGCGCCCGGTGGGGTCGCGCGCGCAAAGGGGTGATCGATCTTCAGCGACTTGAGCGCGTAGTCGTGTGCCGCGGCGGCACCCGATCCGAACGTGCAGGCAAGCAGCAGTGCAGCGATGAATTTCATGGGCGTTCCTCCCGACTGAGCAAAGGGTGCCGTGCAGCAAGTCATGCCGCACGCTCGACGCAGAGCACCACGCGAATACATTTCCGCGCGGCGCTCGCGTTCAGCCGATCAGGAAGCTCTGGGAGGTCCGCGCGAGGGCGGAAGCAAAACGGCCGTGGCCGTTATCAATGCGCGTGTTGCCGGCGGGAGCGATACTTCCGCGTGCGCCAGCGGCGCCGGAAGCGACAACGCACTCGGCAAAACGGCCGCCGACGCCGATCCGGAGCAGAACGCGCAATGCGAAGAGCCGTGCTTGGGAGCATATGGCTGAGGCAGCGCCGGGGTGGAATTCGGTAGCGCGGTCGTATTGCGATTTGCCGAGCAAAGGTCGTCGAATCCCGGCCCGGGCGGCGCTGACCCATACGCGGCGAGCGGCGCAAACAGGTGCACCGTCAACGTGACCAGCACTACTCCGACGCGAAAACGGGAGCTCATCGCCCGGCATTGTACCGCGAGTATTTGGTGATGCGTTGTCCGCACGGGCCCCTGGACAGTGTGCTGCACCCCGTAAAAAGAGCTACAGCAAGCCCAACGAAAGATCACAACCTAGAAACTAACAAGCGCAGCAAGACGGAAGCTGCGGCCCTCGACCGGATGAAAGTGGATGTCGTTGACGCCCTTCGCGGGTTCGCCGGGCAAGCGCGACGCGTAGTAATAGGTGATGTCGTCGGCCTTGCGGTCGAAGGTGTTGAAGACGTCGAAGCGTAGCCGAACTTGCTTGTTCACCTGATACGTCGCTTGCGCGTTGAAGAGCGTGGTCGACTTCGACTTGACGCTGTTGTCCTCGATCAAGCTACGGGGGCCAAAGTAGCGTCCGAAGAGGCTTGCCGTCCACGGTCCAAGGTTGCGCAGCGTAATGCCGCCCGCGGCAGTGGCCTGCAGCGCTTCGGGAATGTGGTTGCCGGCCAGGTTATCGTCGGCAAAGCGGGCGCGCGTATAGGCGAGGTCCAGATCGACCAGCAGCCATTTGTTCGGCGTGTAGTGGTTCGACCATTCGATGCCGGTGCGTTTAGAAGGGCGCCCGGCAGTGTCGGTTCCTGTGTCGCCTTGGAAGACCAGCTCGGAATCGAGATGGAGACACCACAAGCTTAGCGAAGACTGCAGATTCGGAATGACCTCGGTACGAATACCCAACTCCGCGCCTTTCGCACGCACCAGCGGCGTCACCGGATCTACCGCGTCGCCGGTATTCGGGTCGACACGCGTCGTCGTGCCGCGTCCGTCGTTGCTGTGGAAGCCCTCTCCGAAATTCACAAAGTATTCGGTGTTTTCCCACGGGCCCAGGACGACCGAGAGCTTCGGCGAGCCGATCGCAGCGCTCCGGCTCCCTGAGTTCTCGGCAATGTTGCTGTCGACCTTGAAGTCGTAGCGGTCGCCACGTATCCCGGCAATGGTACGCAACCAGTCGGTCCAATGCGTCTGGTTTTCGGCATAAATGGCGTAGCTGGTTTCGCGGACCCTGTCCTCGCGCCTGGTCGACAAGCGCTGCCGCTGGATCGTGTTGTAGATCGCGACAGGGTCGAGGCGATCCTGCCGAATGTCCCAACCCAGCGTATGGGTCATTTCCAACCCGAAGAGCTTGTCGGGACGCGTCCAGTTCCCGTTCCACCCCAGGATCTTGCGGTTGTCGTATTGATTGAACTGATCGCCGTTGACCGGATCGTCCAGGTAGTAGGTGAAATTCGAATAGAGCTTGAGATAGTAGCGGATGGCGTAGGCGGTGGTCTGCAGCAGGCCGCCGGCGAGCTGCTTCTGATAGTCGCCGGAAAGGCTGTAGCGATAGGTTCTGCCGCCGTCGCTCGGGTCGATCGTGCCCAAGCGGTCGATCAGCCCTTCGTCGACCGCGCGCTGCGGGATCTGGTCGGTCGAGTTCCATTTGCCCGAATAACCCATTGCGGTGACTCCCCACTGGCTGTCGACGGTCTTCTGCGTGTAACGCAGCACGCCATTGAGCTTGCGATAATTGTCCGGATGCTCCCAAGGCCCATTGTCGTGATAGAGCTCGATGCCATATACCGCTCGGCCGGGTCCGAATTCGGGCGAGCCTGCGAGCAGTGCTCGACCATATTTTTCCGTCCCGATTCCCAGTTCTGCCAATGTATTCGGCAACGATTCGGCATAGTGAATGTTGGCCGAACCCGCGGTCGCGAAGTCACCCTGTTGCGCGAAATACGGTCCCTTGTAATAGTCGATGCGCGACACGAGCTCCGGAATCATGAAATTGAGGTCCATGTAACCCTGGCCGTGCGCATGGGTGCGTAGGTTGACCGGCATGCCTGCCAGGTAAGTCGCGAAATCCGTGCCGTGGTCGAGATTGAACCCGCGTAAGAAGTATTGGTTCGCTTTGCCGGCGCCGCTGTGCTGCGTGACGATCATCCCGGGGACATACTCCAGGACCTCGCCGGGCCGCTGCAATGGACGGTCGTCGATCAGTTGCGGCGTGATGTAACCGGAGCTCGCCGCATCGGACGTCCCCACCGCCGTCTCGTAATGCCCGAAGACATTGATCTGGTCGAGCTTCTGCACGCCGTCGCCGTGCGCCAATCCAGCAAGCATCCACAATACTATGCTCACGATCGTCCCATTTCGACTGCGTGCGGTCATCGGCCAACCTACCAAAACGACAGGTTCACAATCAGGACCAACGAGGTCGTGGGCTCACATGCCTCCAGCGCCTTCGGGATGTCGGGAGTATCCTTAAAGCCGAAGAAGGTATCTATTGTGGACGCCATTCGATGCAATGCCTCATCGCCTTCGACACCGAGTTCCGGCCAAACACAAGACACCGCGGTTCGTATCGCAGAGTTGCGCGAGGAAGGTCCGGATGGCTCGCCGCACAGCAGAAGACAACGATTGTATTCTTGCTGGCGGGTTCGCTCTGGGGCTTGCCATGTGGTCGGACGGTCGCGGCCGGCCCCGCCACTTCCGCAAGTCAGGACATGTCGCCCGCGTCGGTCGCATCCACAATTCCAGATACCCCCGCGGTGCCGAGCGATGCCGGCGTCCCCGAGCCGTGGAATCTGCCCGGACA
>VBDA01000385.1 GCA_005883655.1 Betaproteobacteria bacterium
GGCTTCACTTCGCTCGCGGAGTCGCAGTCGCCCGAGGAGACGATCGAGCTGCTCAACACCTATTACGCGCTGATGTTCGACGCGATCAGCGGCCACGGCGGCGTCGTCACAGTGATGATGGGTGACGGCCTGATGTCCGTCTTCGGCGCGCCGATGCCGCTCCCGGACCATGCTGAGAGCGCGGTGCGCGCGGCGCAGGAAATGGTCGAGTTGATCGATCTGTTCAACGTCGACCGGAAGGCTGCGGAAAAGCCGCCGATCAAGATCGGCATCGGCATCGCTTCCGGCGAAATGGTGGCCGGATACACCGGCACCAACCAGCGCGCGACTTATACGTGCATCGGTGACACGGTCAATCTTGCGGCGCGGCTCGAGGCGCATACCAAGGTCGCGCAACGCGCCATTCTGATCGACCAGGCGACGCGATCGGCGCTGAGCGAGCGCATCACGGTCGAGCCGCTCGGGGTCGTTCCGTTGAAAGGCAAGGCGGCTGCGGTGGATGTGTTTTCGGTCGATTCCGGGCAGAAGCGCTAGCCCCGGAGCGGGCGCTCCCATAACAACGAGCCTCACTTAATCGGGATTGCACACTGCATGACGGAGCGCGAAGCACGTACGGCGAGAAATGACGCGGCGCCTACGAATATAACCGCCGTCGACTGCCACGCGCACGTCATGCGGGTCGACGCACCGCTTGCGCCGGACCGGCATTCGGCGCCGAAGCGCGATTGCACCGTCGAGGATTACCTGGCCGTGCTCGACACGCACGGCATCTCGCATGGCGTGCTCACCGCGCCAAGCTTCTACGGCACCGACAACAGCTTGCTGCTCGACGCGCTGGACCGCCCCGGCGGGCGCCTGCGCGGGACAGTCATCGTCGATCCCGACATCGATCGCGCGTCGCTCGCGGCGATGGGCGAGCGCGGTGCGGTCGGCATTCGGCTGAACTGGGTCCGGCGCTCGACGCTGCCGGACGTCGCCGCTGCGGAGTACCGGCAGCTATTCGTGAAGGTGCGTGAGCTCGACTGGCATGTCGAGATCTATCTCGAAGGCCCGCTTCTCGCGAAGATCCTGCCTGCCGTTCGCGAGAGTGGCGCCAAAGTGGTGATCGATCATTTCGGCAGCCCCGATCCGGCGCAAGGCGTCGCCTGCAGCGGCTTCAAGGCAGTCCTCGACGGCGTGCGCGCGGGCGACACCTGGGTCAAGCTATCCGCGCCTTATCGCCAGGGCGGCGCCGATCCGCGTCGCTACGTCGATGCGCTGCTCGACGCGGGCGGGCCGCAACAGCTCGTATGGGCGAGCGATTGGCCGTTCGTGTCGCACGAAGACGACGTTACGTATCGCGATTGTGTGCAGTGGCTGATCGACTGGGTCCCAAACGAGGCGGCGCGGCGCATCATTCTCGTCGTTACACCGGCAAGCTTGTTCGGATTCGATGGTGCGTTGCCAGCGCGCACGAATAAACGCAGAACGGAGGAGACTTCGCCATGAAACTTGTTCACAGCTTCGTCGCGGCGCTGCTGCTGGGCATGACATCGATCGCGCTCGCGGAGCCGATCAAGCTCATCATTCCCACCGCGCCGGGCGGAGGCACGGACGGATACTTCCGCGTTCTCGCCAAGGAGGCGACGCCGTTCATCAAGGATCCGATCGTCGTCGTCAACGTTCCCGGCGCCGGCGGAACCATCGGCGTCGCGCAAATGGTGCATGCATCGCCCGACGGTCAGACGCTTGCCGCCGTCTGGCTCGGCCCGGTCACGGTGTCGCCGCACACGATGAAGGTGCAATACACGCCGAACGATTACATCCCCGTGATCCAGCTCACCAGCGCGCCGTACGTGTTCTGCGTGCATCCCGAGTTTCCCGCGTCCGATGGCAAGAGCTTCATCGAGGAGCTGCGCAAGAACGCGGACAAATACACCTACGGCAACGACGGCGCCGGCGGCCCGGGCCAGCTCGCCGCCGAGCGCATCTTTCGCGCGATGAAGGTCAAGGCGCGCGACATACCATTCAAGGGCGCGGGCGAAACCGCGACGGCCTTCCTCGGCAAGCACATCGACATTTACGTGGGCTCCGTGCCGCCGATCCTGCAGCACGCGCAAGGCGGCAGGGCAAAATGCGTCCTGCTCAGCTCCGCGGACAACATCGCGTCGCTTCCGTCGGCCACGGGCCTGCGCGATCTCGGCATTGCGGACGAAGAGACGATCCTCTGGCGCGGAGTGCTCGCGCCCAAGGGCACGCCGCCGGCGAAGATCGCCGAGCTGGAGGCCGGATTCGAAAAGGCCGCGAGCGCGCCGGCCACGCGCAAGTTCCTCGACGACGCCGGCGAGCAGCTGCTGATCCGCAAAGGAGCGGCGCTGCGTCAGTACATCGACAAGGAGTACGAGGCGCTAGGCAAGCTCGCGAAGGCATTGAATCTGTCGCCGCAGTAACGGCAATCTGCAGACATGCGCGCGAGGTCGATCGGCGTCTTAGCCCCTGTGTAAAGTCCCGGGCCCACGCATCGGTGGCTGTACGGCAAAGTGGTGGCGACCGCGGCCAGGATGGAAGTGGCGAAAGTTCGGCGCCCGCAGCAGGAAAACACTCGTCGGATAGATACCCGGAAAGCCCCAGAGCCCGCAGTCGAACCACCCGGGATCGCAGCCGGTATTCGCGGGCGGTGCCGGATTGACGGCGTACGGCGCAGGCGGCGGCACGACAACGTATTGAATCACCGCCAGCGGCGGAGGAATAGCTCGGTAATCTGCCGGCGGTGGCGCCTGGCCCTTGGTCAGCTCGATGTCCTCGAGCTGGCGGACGCGCTCCGCGAGGGCTTGTACCTCGGCCTGGCGCGCAGCCTCGCGGGCCGCCTCGGCACGCGCTGCGATTGCTGGCGCGCTCTCGTGCATGACGCTGGACACGCGAACCCCGTCGGGCGGAGCCAGATTGCTGACGTTGATCGATCCGGACGCATCGACCCACGTGTAGATATCCGCGTGAGCAAGCTGCAACCCAAACGTGCAGGCGAGAATTGCGGGCAGACATACCCGCAGCAGAAGAGTGCCCATCAATGGCGTCCGATAACCACTACCGCCATTGTAGGCCGGCACGTCCGCGTTGTGTAGCGAGGCGGTGAGTGCGCGCGGCGCCTCGCGCCGATTCGCGAAGCGGCCCTATCCCTGAGACGAGGCCGGTGCTCCCGGTGCTTTTCTCGCCCGCCCCTTCGCGATCGCTTCCTTGCACGACGTGGAAACCTGGGCTTCGTTTTGCTTTAAGCAACCAAGGATGTGACACGCAGCGCGTGGGCCGCCGGTCTGCGGTTGGTCGGCAGCCAGGACGCTGCCTGAAGACAACACCAGAACAGCGCTTAGGATCAGAACGTCTTTCATGGGAAGACTCGGTCGTGAATGAGCTGATGATAACGGCCGAGCGATCGCCTCGACGACACAAAGATGTAACCAACCGTGTGGCGCTACGCGTGGGGTATCCCCACCGTTGGTCCCGCGGCTCACGCCTTCTTGCAGACATGGTGCTCCGTGACGCGCGTCCCATTTTGCTCGTAGCTGGGGCCGTCCACGACATATTCGGAATCCGACTTCTTGCTGAACGTCGCGTCGCTGCCCGGCGTTTCCGGATTTTGCGTCTTGAAGAAACTGACGTACTTCCACGTCCAGCCGTTGTCGGCGGTATCGGTCATCCGGATGGCGAAGTACTGGCCCGTGCTGATGACGCCAAAGCGCACCCAGGCCTGCCGCCTCTCGTCATACCCCATGATGAATTCGGCGTGTACAGTGGGCTCGCTCTCCGCGATCTGCTTAGGGGGA
>VBDA01000386.1 GCA_005883655.1 Betaproteobacteria bacterium
ACCGGCAGACTCGATGCCACCGCGCCGTAAAGGATGAGCGCCCACGCGAGCTGTGGCCCGTCCAGCGTGAACAATGGCCCCCAGGTGGGGTCGTTCGCCACCGCTCGCCCGTAGATGAGCGCGGTCATCAACAGCGCGATGCCGATCACCGACGCTTCTCCGACCCGTCCCGGGCGGATGATGCGCATGTAGACGCCCATGATCAGCGCGATCGGAATCGTCGCGGCGATGGTAAACAGTCCCCATGGACTGCCGGTGAGCGCCTTGACCACGATGAGGCTCAGGACGGCGAGAATGATGATCATGATGGCGAGCACGCCGACCAGCGCGATCGAGCCCGCCGTGGCGCCAAGCTCCATCTTGATCATTTCGCCCAGCGACTTGCCGTCGCGGCGGACCGACGCGAACAACACGATGAAGTCCTGCACCGCGCCCGCCACCACGACCCCGGCAAGAATCCACAGCGTGCCGGGCAGGAAGCCCATCTGCGCCGCCAGCACCGGGCCCACCAGCGGGCCCGCTCCGGCGATCGCCGCGAAGTGGTGTCCGAACAGCACCCACCGGTTGGTGGGAACGTAGTCCATCCCGTCGTTGTGGCGCTCGGCCGGCGTCTGCCGCGTGTCGTCCAGCCGCAGGACCTTGTCGGCGATGAATTTGCTGTAGAACCGATACGCGATGAAATAAACGCAGACGGCTGCGGTCACCAGCCAGACCGCACTGACGTTTTCGCCACGGCCCAACGCGAGCGCGGCAAACGAAAACGCACCGGCGATGGCTATCGCCGGCCACAGCAGGATGGACGCGATCATGTTCATGGCACCTCCTCCGGTTGGTCCAGCGCTGCATCCGCAGCACCGCTTATCGCGTGAGCCAAGCCGGTATGTTTTTGGTTTGGAAGCCTCTGCGCAGTCGTTCTCGAGCCGCAAAATCAGCTTAAACCCGCGCTTCGGGACACGCAAGTTGCGCCGGTCGCGCACGTTTGACAGGCGCTGGCGCACTTCCTATCATCGGCCCAGACCTGCCCGGTGGCGGAACGACGGCGCCGCGCCCATGCATCCAAGCAGATTCGTCTACACGCCGTCTCTTCCGGGAGATCTCGCCATGTTTGCCAAGTCGCTTTGTCGCGTCCTGCTTTGTCCCATCCTGGCCGCCGCTCTCGGGCTCGGGTTGATCGGCGCCAGTGACGCCCAGCAGGTCGTGCGCGTCGGCTCGACGCCGACCGGCATTCCCTTCACCTTCCTCGACACCAAGACCAACCAGATCTCCGGGATCATGGTCGATATCATCAAGGAGATCGGCAAGGATCAGGGTTTCACCGCCGAGGTGAGTCCGATGACCTTCAGCACGCTGATCGCGTCGCTGCAGGCGAACAAGATCGACGTCATCGCCGCGGCGATGTACATCACGGCGCCGCGGCAGGAGATCGTCGACTTCAGCGACCCGATCTATACCTACGGTGACGGTCTGGTCGTGTCGGCGAAGGACCCGAAGGACTACAAGACGCTGGAGGAGCGCCCAGATCGGCACCGCTTATGTGAAGCCGCTGCAGGATTCGGGCCTGTTCAAGGAGATCAAAGTCTACGACTCGATTCCGGACATCATTCGCGACGTGAACATCGGCCGCATCAAGGCCGGGTTCGCCGATTATCCGATCGTCGCCTACCAGATCGCCCAGGGCGGATATCCGGAAGCGCGCGTCGCAAAAAACTACAA
>VBDA01000342.1:0-1960 GCA_005883655.1 Betaproteobacteria bacterium
GCATCCGCTCTCAGTCGGCGTTGCTGAACGCCGCTAGCATCGCAAGGTAATGTGTTGCGACGGCACCGCTTACCGGTTCTCGGTAAAAATTACATCGTGCATGGGTCCACTCGTCCGCGAGGCGGGGCTAATCGCGGGAACGCTCTTCCCGGGCAAGCATGGGGACGCTAAGGATGAGCGCATTCGCTCCCCCGGGGCTTGAAGAAGGATTGCGCGCCATAACCGATTCTTTGGTTTAGCTACTGACCACGACGTGATCTGCACGAGCGTCGAGAACACGCCAACGGCGACACTCGCGTCAATGGCAATCGACACCCAGGACGCAATGAGCTACAGGTACCTTCTCGCGTTTCTCGGCTCACTGCTCATCATAGTCGGAGCTGTCGAGCGCGGCTGGGCATGGCTCGCTGTCTGGCCAGGCTGCGACCTTGTGGCGCTTGCTTTCGGTCATGCTAAAGGAATACATCGAATATTCGGCAAGCGGCCCGACGGCACGCTGCCCCTATGGGCTTGGCTTGTCTTTTTTCCGATGCTCAGCTACATCCTGGTCGTCTGGCATCTGGCTCGCAGCTTGAGCCGAAAGCCAGCATGCAGCGTAGTCACCGGGCAGCTGCTCATCGGTCGGCGTCTGCTGGCTTCAGAGCTTGACGGGGAGTTCGACAATTATGTAGACCTTACCGCCGAGATCGCCGAGCCTTCGGCCATTCGGCGCCTTCCTGCGTATCGTTCGTTCCCCATCCTCAACGATGCAGCACCGTCGCCGGAGGCGTTGCGCATCGCCATTCGGAGTCTGAAGCAGGGACGCACATTCGTCCACTGCGGACGTGGATACAGCAGAAGCGCGCTGTTCGCCTTGGCAATGTTGCTCACGGCGGGAGTTGCGCATAGTGTGGAAGACGGTCTGCGTCTGCTGACGGCGGCGCGTCCGGGCATTCGCCTGACCCGAGAGCAGCACAAGTGCATTCAAGCGTATGCGAACCTTTGCTCATCTGACCGAGGCAGTCGATGAAAACCACGAAGCGCGACAAAGCCATTCGACTCGCCGTGGCAGGCGTAGGCAACTGCGCATCCAGCCTGATCGAAGGGATTTCGTTTTACCGCCAGCATCCTGAGGACGAGCGGGGATTGCTCTTTCCTATCCTGGGCGGCTATTCGGTCAGAGACATCGACGTTGTCGCGGCTTTCGATATTTCCAGTGCGAAAGTAGGCCGCCCGCTCTGCGACGCCATTCTCCAGGCGCCGAATAACTTTGTTCGCATTCCCGGCGACATAAAGGTTGACGAACCTATCGTTGTGCAACGCGGGCCGACTCTGGACGGCAATCCGCCACACCTGGCGCTGCTGGTGCCCGAATCGCCGGCACCACCCGTCGACGTCGCGACCGTTTTGCGCGAGCAAGAGGCCGACGTTCTGGTGAATCTTCTTCCTACGGGCAGCTTGGAGGCCAGCGCCTATTACGCTCGGGCCGCGCTGGAAGGCGGTTGCGCCTTCGTGAATTGCATCCCTACCGTTCTTGCCCAAAAGCCCGAGGTTCAAGAGCAATTCCGCCAGAAGAAGCTGATTGTCCTGGGAGATGACATCAAGAGTCAGCTGGGAACAACCATCCTGCACCGTACGCTGCTTCAAATGCTGCAGCTGCGCGGCGCCGCCCTGGTAAAGACATCACAGGTCAATATTGGAGGCAATACCGACTTTGCCAATTTCGTCTACCGGGCTGAGACCAAGCTCGCTTCCAAGCACAAATCGATGACCGGGTTGCTGGGTAATGCAACGTTTCATGTCGGGCATCATTACGATCTCACCAAAGGACCGCTCAAGAATGCATTCATCGATATCGATGCAACCGTGTTTGGCGGCTCGCCCGTAAGGATCTCGGTGAAACTCGAGAGCGACGACAAGCCCAATAGCGCCGGTTCGGTGGTGGACCTGATTCGTCTGGCCAAAGCCGCAATGGAAGGCG
>VBDA01000342.1:1981-3135 GCA_005883655.1 Betaproteobacteria bacterium
AAATGAATGAAGACGTAGCGTTTGGGTTGATCAAACAAAACTGGGCAACGAGTCCGAGTTAATCCTCGCGAAGGAATTATGATGCTCTCACGGCTGCTGCGAATATGGTCGCCGGATCTGCTGCGTCCCATTATTCGACTCTTAATGCGGGCGAGGATCACCCCGAATCAACTGACACTTGCGGGCCTGGTGTTGGCAATATTCGCAGGTGTGCTGGCTGCGATCGGATCGCTATCACTTGCGGCCCTCGTCCTGCTTCTCTCGGGTTTTCTCGACGCGCTGGATGGCGAGCTAGCGCGGCAAAGCGATTCCCAGACACCGTTTGGCGCTTTCCTCGATTCAATCTCCGATCATTACGGTGACTTTGCCGTATATCTGGGCATTGCCTGGCAAATGCAGCGTTCCGGAGAGCACGCCACCGTGCTGCTGACGCTGGTCGCCATGTTTGGCTCGCTCGTTGGCAGCCAAATTCGCTCGCGGGCCGGCATGATGGGCCTCGATACAAAGGATGTGGGCATTTTCACCCGCGCAGAGCGAATCATCGTGTTCGTCCTTGGGCTCCTCACCGGGTTCCTAGTGCCTGCCATTGCGCTCCTGGCATTTGCCAATAATCTCTCTGCCTTGCAACGTCTGCGACATATCGCATTCAATGCAACAAAGAGCGCGCATGCGCAATCCTGAGCGCGATCGATGAATCTTGGGAGTGCCCGTTCGCAGGGCCAGCGGCAGAGTTCCCGTCTGCGTGGGGTAATAGCTATGTTCTGTCAGTCCGGTATCGGAGGAGCCACGCGGTCCAGGGTTAGCCCCGCAACCAGAACCAGCGCTACAGGGACGAGCAAGACAATGAGTTGTCTGAATGCCGCTACCGCCGCGCTCTTCAGGACAACGGCCCATCCATATTGAACGACATACGTTTCGGGTACAGCCCAATACTGGTATCCGACGAGGAGAAGAAAGGTACTCGTCACCATGAGCCAGAGCTTCCAGGTTTCTGTATCGCGCACGAGGTTCTGAGGCAGCTCGTAGTACTCGAAGCCAGACGCTCCCACCACTGCCCTGGTTTCCGCTGCGCGGATGCGATGCTGCGGGATGGCAGTCAAGGGAAACTCGAGCTTGTCCGCTCTCCTCCACCAATGAACTGGGCTAATAGCTGC
>VBDA01000342.1:3162-5995 GCA_005883655.1 Betaproteobacteria bacterium
GTCACCGCTCGCGATGCCGATCGACAGCAGGCCAAGCGTGTGCCAAGGCGAATACGCAGACCGGAAAAGGTGCTTGGGAAAGGCAGCGCGGGCAGGAAAGGAACAAGCAGAGTGACGTTGATCGTCACATCACGCCGAGTACCGTTGCCTTTGACGACGGACCGGTTGAACAACCGAAGAATGGTGCACCGCACCTGGTGGCAGCGTTTGATGAGTTCGCGCGCCGACGTCACGATAAGCGCTACGGTCCGATGGATCCGGGCCTACGCGGTTCTTCGCACCTTCGCGGGACCGCTGCCTACCCTTGCGCGCGTTCTGGTCGCGATCGCGCCGCCGCTGGCCGCGCCGGGCTGATCGCGTCCGGCATCCTTGCCTTCGTCGTCAGGTGGAATGAATTCTCGGTAGCGCTCAATCTCACCTCACGTGACGCCGCGACGGTGCCGGTGGCGATCGCGCGCTTCGCGCAGCTATGAGGTCGGTGAAGTAGCCGCGGCATACTCGACGGATGCCGTACGTGCTGTTTGTGCACCACAAACTTGACAGACCCTGTCGATTCTTCGACACTCCGCAGCAGGCCTTTTCGGTCTTCAAAACAAGCGTCCCTCCAGGAGGAGAAGATGAAATCACCTATGCAGCAGTGGATTGCAGTGGGCGCTGCCCCCGGTTTTTCGGAGGGTCGTGGCGCTTCGGGTTTCTCGCCGGCATTCTCTATTGGCGTTGCCGCATTCGCAATTGCGTGTGCGACGAGTGTCAGTGCGGCCGTGCTCGACATCAAGACTCTATCGACGAGGGCGGACCGCGTGAGTGGCGGCGACGTGTTAGTGCAGATCACACAGGACAACAACGCGGCAACACCGGTGTTGCTGAATGGCGCAGATGTAACGACCGCCTTTCGCGCCGGATCGGCACCTAATACGCGCGTGGGACTGGTAACGGGGCTTATCGTCGGAACGAATAATTTGAGCTCAGGAGGTGTGAATCTACAGGTCCACAACTACCCGATCACCGGCCCGATTACGTCGGGGCCACACAACGTTGCGTTCATCTGCCAGACGCAGGACTTCACGCTTCCCGACGGAACGAAGCTTGGGCCCCCGAGCGATATGGACTGCTCCGCACCTACCAAGATCACATACTTGTATATGCCCACAGGTGGAACCGCGTTCCAGCCGCTGCCGAGTATCACCGCACTTCCGTCGAACGTTGCGCAGACGACCACGACGACTGGTGCCACCGTGAATTTCGTCGTCCGTGTGGAAACGAGCACCATCGATCGCGGCATCTATCAGAGCGCCGTGTTGCACGATCCCACTGTCGATCCGAGCCCGACGTGGTTCGCGCCGCCACGCGGCTGGAACAAGCGTCTCATCGCAATCGAGGGATATGGCTGCCCCGGCGGATGGTACCTCCAGGGGGCGAGCATCGGCAGCCTCTCCATTGCGGGGCTCGACTTCAATCTGCTGAGCCCGGCACGGCTCGGCGCGGGGTACGCGCTCTTCTCGAATACACTGCAGCACCCGTCGAATAACTGCAATTCCGTGCTTTCCGGTGAAGCCGCGATGATGAGCAAAGAGCACTTCATCGAGACTTTCGGTGTGCCCGTGTATACGGTGAGCTACGGCTGCTCGGGCGGCTCGTACGGCAGCTCGCAACTCGCCGACGCATTGCCTGGACTCTTCGACGGCATTCTGATCAGTTGCACGTTCCCGGACCCGCTCGGCATCGCCTTCTCGGGTTCGGACGGACATCTGCTGACACACTACTTTAACGCGACCGATCCCGCCGGATTCTCGGTCACGCAACAGGTTGCGGTGTCGGGATACAAGGGATTGCAGGCATTCATCGACGCAGCGAACCAGTCTGGACGGACCGATCCGGTTCCGGGGCGCGTCGACATTCCGGGTTACACATCCGCCGTGTGGAACCCAGCCGTGCCGGTTGCGCTGCGCTATAACCCAACCACCAATCCGGGTGGCTTGCGTCCGACCGTGTACGACTGGCCCCGCAACATCTACGGCGTCAATCCGATCACGGGATTCGCACTGCGGCCATTCGACAACGTCGGCGTCCAATACGGCCTTGCCGCGTTGAATGCCGGACAGATCACGCCCACCCAATTCCTCAACCTCAACGAGTTCATCGGCGGCTACGACCAAGACGCCAACTATGTTCCGAACCGAGTCGCGGGCGACCTCGGAGCTATCGCACGTGCGCAGGAAGGCGGACTGCAACTCGGCGGCAATGGCGGCCTCGCATCGATTCCGGTGTTCGACGTGAGCGGTATCTACAACGACGATGGTGGCTATCACTACCAGTGGTTTCACTTCGCGATGCGCGACCGCATGGCGCAAGCGAATGGCAATGCGGACAACCACGTGATGTGGCGCGGCAATCCAGTCAATGCGAATCAGGCATGGACGACGTTCGAGCAGTGGATGGAGGCGATTGCCGCGGACACTTCGAACCTGTCGCCACGGGAGAAGGCCATTCGCGACAAGCCAGCGATGGCGACAGACGGCTGCTGGAAGACGGCGACGATTGGCTTCTGGCGCGAACGGCAGACGTTCTCGCGCACCAACAACTCTATCTGCAACGCACTGTATCCGTCTTACGCGTTTCCGCGCTATGTCGCCGGCGGTCCGGTGGCAGCGAACATCATCAAGTGCCAGCTGAAGCCGGTCAATTCGAACGATTACAACGTGTCGTTCTCGTCGGCCGAGCTCGCGCGCCTCAATCGCATTTTCCCGGGCGGCGTATGCGACTGGTCGAAGCCGGGGGTGAATCAAACGGGGGTGGTGCCGTGGGCGTCGTTCGGCCCCGCACCCGAGAATCT
>VBDA01000343.1 GCA_005883655.1 Betaproteobacteria bacterium
CAATCCGCAAGCAAGCGATAACCGTTTGCTTTCCGGTAACCGGCATACGTGACGTAATCCGGGACGGCCGCCTGCACGGTAGCGGCTTTGACTGCAGCCTCGATCGCGTCGACGGTAGCGCGATCGATGGCGTGGCGACCCACGGTCGCAGCAGGCGCGCCATCGCAGCGGCCGATGCAGGGCGCGGCAACGACGCGGACGCGGGGTCCGAGTCTTTGCTGCAGATCGCGAAGCAACTCGCCGCTACCTGCCATGGCGCACGAGAGCGTCTCGCAGACGCGCACGGTCAGTGGGGGCGGCGCTGCGTCGCCCTCTTTGACCACGTCGAAGTGGTGATAGAAGGTGGCGACCTCGTACACCTCGGTCATCGCGAGCGTCATCTCCTGGGCCAGGGCGACGATATGTGCCGCGGTGATGTGTCCGAAAGTGTCCTGGATGCCGTGCAGGAATTCGATCAGCAAGTCGCGGCGCCGTGGCGAGTCACCGAGCGATGCCCGCACCTCTGCGAGCGCCTTCGGATCGACGGCGCGTCCCTTGGGCGTAGAGCGGACCTTGCGTCTGGCGCGGCCCACTTCTGCGATAGGGATGACCGTTGCGGTCGAAAGATAGGAAGCGCTCATTGAGTTTGTCGGTGACGCGCAGCGCCGCTAGATGACGGCCTGGAGCAGCTTTCCCATTTCCGCCGGATTGCGGGTGACCTTGATGCCGCACTCTTCCATGACGGCCAGCTTCTCCTGCGCCGTCCCCTTGCCTCCCGAGATGATTGCGCCCGCGTGGCCCATGCGCTTGCCGGGCGGCGCGGTGAGGCCCGCAATGAATCCGACCACGGGCTTTCGCATGTGCGCTTTGACCCAGCGCGCGCATGTCTCCTCGGCGTCGCCGCCGATCTCGCCCACCATGATCACTGCATCGGTGTCGGGGTCGTCATTGAACATCTTCATGACGTCGATATGCTTCAATCCGTTGACCGGGTCGCCGCCGATGCCAACACAGGTCGACTGGCCCAGTCCGCGCTCCATCAATTGGCCGACCGCCTCATAGGTCAATGTCCCCGAGCGCGACACGACGCCGATGCGGCCCTTTTTGTGTATCTGGCCGGGCATGATGCCGATCTTGATCTCGTCGGGCGTGATCACGCCCGGACAGTTGGGACCGATGAGGATGGTTTTTTTGCCCTGCATACGGTCGCGAGTGCGGATCATGTCGCGCACCGGGACGCCTTCGGTGATGCAGATGACCAGATCGAGCTCGGCGTCGACGGCCTCGTCGATGGCGGCAGCGGCAAAGGGCGGGGGCACATAGATGACCGAGACGGTCGCGCCGGTTTGTTCTTTGGCTTCCTTCACGGTGCCGTAGATAGGGATGCCCTCGAAGGACTCACCGGCCTTGTTGGGATTCACGCCGGCAACAAAGCAGTTCGGGCCGTTGGCGTAGTCGCGGCACATGCGGGTGTGGAAGGCTCCGGTCTTGCCCGTGATGCCCTGGGTCATGACCTTGGTGTCCCTGCCGATGAGAATGCTCATGGTCCCTGTTCCTTACTTGCCGGCGATCGCGGCGACGATCTTCTGCGCCGCGTCACCCATGTTGTCGGCTGAAATGATCGGAAGTCCCGACTCCTGAAGCATTTTCTTGCCGAGATCTTCGTTGGTCCCTTTCATGCGCACGACCAACGGCACGCTGAGCTTCACTTCCCTTGCCGCGGCGATCACTCCTTCGGCGATGGTGTCGCAGCGCATGATCCCGCCGAAAATATTGACCAGAATGCCTTTGACCGCAGGATTCTTGAGCATCAGCTTGAACGCCTCGGTCACTTTTTCGGTGGTGGCCCCACCTCCCACATCGAGGAAGTTCGCGGGCTCAGCACCGTAGAGTTTGATGGTGTCCATGGTCGCCATCGCGAGCCCCGCGCCGTTGACGAGACAGCCGATGTTGCCATCGAGCGAGATGTACGAAAGATCGAACTTGGAAGCTTCGACCTCGGCGGGATCCTCCTCGTCGAGGTCGCGCATGGCGACGATCTCGGGATGGCGAAAGAGCGCGTTCGAATCGAAGTTGAGCTTGGCGTCGAGGGCAAGCACCTTGCCGTCGCCGGTGAGGATCAAGGGGTTGATTTCCGCCAGTGACGCATCGCACTCGTCGAAGGCGCGATACAAACCCTGCATGAACTTGCGCGCCTCCGGGACCGAGGGCTCCGGCACGCCGATCTTGCGGGCGACGTCGTCGGCTTGCGCATCGGTAAGACCGGTCGTGGGATCAATGGCGACCTTGTAGATCTTGTCCGGCGTCGAGGCCGCAACCTCTTCGATGTCCATGCCGCCTTCCGAGCTCGCCATGAGCGTGACGCGCTGCGTGGCGCGGTCGACTACCATGCCGACATAAAGCTCTTTGCGGATGTCGGCGCCTTCCTCGACCAGCAAGCGCTTCACCAGCCGGCCTTCGGGGCCGGTCTGATGGGTCACCAGCGTCATGCCAAGAATCCTGGA
The DNA here is from genome assembly GCA_005883655.1 of Betaproteobacteria bacterium. Classification (GTDB taxonomy): domain Bacteria; phylum Pseudomonadota; class Gammaproteobacteria; order Burkholderiales; family Casimicrobiaceae; genus PALSA-1003. Next base: position 2,484 of record VBDA01000343.1, read on the forward strand.
AGCGTACTCGCGCACTTCCTCGCTCGATCTTGCGAGCTTGACGCCGCCACCCTTGCCGCGGCCGCCGGCATGGATCTGCGCCTTAACGACCCAGGCCTTGCCACCGAGCTTGCGCGATGCGCCCTCCGCCTCGTCCACCGAAAAGCACGGAATACCTCGTGGCGTCGCCACGCCATACTTGCGCAGGATTTCCTTGCCTTGGTACTCGTGAACGT
>VBDA01000344.1 GCA_005883655.1 Betaproteobacteria bacterium
GACAACGCGGCCTACGCGTCCATTCAGCGTCGCCTGGAATTGGCATATCCACCGACGGACACCCCTGCTCCTACGCTCGTCAGAGACGCCGTCGGACGCGAGCGCCTGGTGACGAGCCCGCCCGTCGCGCGGAGCTCGATGGTGGCCAGGCTGTGGTCAGGTGGCTTCCTTTGGCGCTGGTTAGGTTGGTCCGCAGCCGCCCGACGAATCGCGAACGCGGCACAGCGCTCCTCGTCTGTGCCAGGCGGCGAGTCCGCGCAGGATTCGCCCGATCCGCGCGGCCGATGGCACCGGGCCGCGGGATTTCGCCGCCTTGTTATCGTAGGCCTGATCGTCTCTCAGACATACATCGCCGCCAACTTCATGAGCGCGGTGCTTCCCTACCACGGCCGGCAAATCCTCGAGGTTGCGATTCTGGTCTTTTTCACCGTCCTCTTCGGCTGGATCTCCGCCGGCTTCTGGACCGCGATGGCGGGTTTCATGCTGCTGCTGCTCGGCGGCGACCGCTTCGCCATCTCCCGCAGCGCTCCCCGCGACGCACCCATCGATCAAGCGGTGCGCGTCGCCATCGTCATGCCGATCTGCAACGAGCACGTGGTGCGGGTCTACGCCGGACTGCGGGCGAGCTACGATTCGCTGCAACGCACCGGCAAGCTCGAGCACTTCGATTTCTTCGTGCTCTCCGATACGAACAAGCCCGATATCCGCGTTGCTGAAATCGCCGCCTGGGTTGACATGTGCCGCGCGGTCGGTGGCTTCGGCCGCATTTTTTATCGATGGCGCCAGCACCGGATCAAACGCAAGAGCGGCAACGTCGCCGATTTCTGCCGGCGCTGGGGGAAGAACTATCGTTACATGATCGTGCTGGATGCGGACAGCGTGATGAGCGGGGAATGCCTGACCACGCTGGTTCGGCTGATCGAAGCGAATCCCAACGCAGGCATCATCCAGACCGCGCCACGTGCCGCGGGACGCGACACTTTCTATGCCCGCGTGCAGCAGTTCGCGACCCGCGTCTACGGGCCGTTGTTCACCGCCGGCTTGCACTTCTGGCAGCTCGGCGAATCGCATTATTGGGGGCATAACGCGATCATCCGTGTCGCGCCATTCATGCGCCATTGCGCGCTCAATCGTTTGCCGGGCCGCGGCATGCTGTCAGGAGAGATTCTCTCGCATGACTTTGTCGAAGCCGCGTTGATGCGTCGCGCCGGCTGGGCCGTATGGATCGCCTACGACCTGGGAGGCAGCTACGAAGAAATGCCGCCCAACCTCATCGATGAGCTCACGCGCGACCGGCGCTGGTGCCAAGGCAATCTAATGAACTTCCGCCTGTTCATGATGAAAGGATTGCACATCGCGCACCGCGCCGTTTTCATGAGCGGCGTCATGGCGTACCTGTCGGCGCTTTTCTGGTTCATGTTCCTGATCCTGTCCACGACGCTGCTGGCGGTTCATACCTTGAGCGAACCGATATACTTTGTGCAGCCCTTTCAGCTTTTTCCGCTATGGCCCGAATGGCACCCCGAATGGGCCATCGCCTTGTTCGGCGCTACCGCCCTGCTGCTGTTCCTGCCCAAGATTCTCGGCGTGATGCTGCTCTGGGTGAGAGGCGCCGCGCGCTATGGCGGGCGCTTGCGTCTGGCGGCGAGCATGCTCTGCGAATTCGGACTCTCGGCGATGCTGGCGCCGATCAGGATGCTTTTCCACACCCAGTTCGTGCTTGCTGCATTCTCCAGCTGGGCGACTCAATGGAAGTCACCGCCGCGCGAGGACTCCGAAACGACCTGGCGGCAAGCAACAAGGCGACACGGCTGGCACACGCTGCTTGGCGTGCTCTGGGCTGGTGGCGTGCATTGGCTCAATCCATCGTTCCTGTGGTGGCTGCTGCCGGTGGTCGGCGCGCTGATGGTCTCGATCCCGCTGTCGGTCTATACCAGCCGCGTGTCGCTCGGCCGTCGCCTGCGCAAGGCACGCCTGTTCGTGATTCCCGAAGAGTTGCATCCCCCGGAGGAAATCCGCGCAATGATGCAAAGCGTGCGCGCCGCTCCCAGGCCGCCGGGCTTCGTCGAAGCTGTCGTCGATCCAGTGATCAATGCGCTGACCTGCGCCGCGGGCGTTGCGCGCTTTAGCCAAACCGGGACGGCACGCAGCGGACGCCAGCAGCTGCTGCGCCTGGCGCTACAGGACGGACCGGTGCAATTGACCGCGCCGCAGAAGATCCGCCTGTTGAGCGATCCGATAGCGCTTTCTCAACTGCACTTCGAGGTGTGGACATCGCCTGAAGCGCATGTCCTGTGGCGCGATGCCATTGCGTCGCCGGGCATTGTCGGCGAGATTATCGAACTGCCGCCGCTGGCGATCGCTCAAGAGCCGGTCCGCTCCGCAGCGGGTGCCAAGGCGCGTTCCGCATAGCCGGTCGCGCTTTCGCGCTCGCTGAACAAGTCTCCCGATTGTTCGGCAGTGGTTGCGGCGGCCACTGCAGCGCTCAGGTCCTCTTCCGCGAATGCTGCTGCCTGCTCGAAGCGGCGGCGCGCACTCTGTTCGATACCGTTGCCGACGAAGAGCGCCGCGGCCCCGGCCGCGATGGCGCCCAGCGTGGCAAACAGCTCGTAGCCGATGATCACCATACTCGCCCCGACGATGGCCGCGATCCACCATCCTTCTGACGGCCGGCGCCTGAGCGATTCGAGCTGCCGCCGGGCGTCTTCGACTCGGGCGCGCGCGCCTGTGCGCTCAAATAGGTCCAGCTCGCGTTGTTTGGCAATAAGGCTCTTGCGCAGCGGCAAGTGGGAAACGCCGAAGTAGAGCGCGCGAAGCTCGCGCTGAGCCGATAAGGACGTGCGGGATGCTCGCCGCCGGATCCATCGTCCTTATCCGCGTGCGCCGGATCCGCCGTCGATGGCATCGCATCGCGCAAACTGCTCAGAGCATCGCCGATGCCCGCGGCCCGTTCGAGCTCATGCAATTGCGCAGCGAGGATCCGCCACTTGGCGGCGAATTCGCTATCGTTCACGGCAAGGGCCGTCAGCGAGCTCAGTGCACAACTCAGTGTGCAAGAGCTACGCCGAAGAGTTTTTCCTTGAGCTGGTAGAGCCGGTCGCGCAGCTCGGCCGCTCGTTCGAACTCCAGATTCCTGGCCGCATCGAGCATCTCCTTTTCGATGCGCTTGAGCTCCCTTTCGAGATCCTTCTCCGGCATGGCTTGGTACTTGGCGTGCGCCTGGGCGGCCTTGAGCTGCTTGCGCTCTTCATCGATATCGTAGACACCGTCGATGATGTCCTTGATGC
>VBDA01000345.1 GCA_005883655.1 Betaproteobacteria bacterium
ATGCCGACCAGCACGTCGAATTCGCCGAGCCGCAGGTCGCGGATGATTTCCACCCGCTCCACTGTGTCGATGTCCGAATGCAGGTATCGAACCTTCACCCCGTGCTCGTTCAGATAATCGGTCAGGTCCTCGGCCATTCGTTTGGTCAGCGTGGTGACGAGAACGCGCTCGTTCTTGGCAACGCGCAGGCTGATCTCGGACAGCAGGTCGTCGACCTGGGTCTGTGCAGGACGGACTTCCAGCACCGGGTCGACTAGGCCGGTCGGCCGCACCACCTGCTCGACCACCTGCCCCGCATGCGTTTTCTCGTAGTCGGCAGGCGTCGCGGAGACGAA
>VBDA01000346.1 GCA_005883655.1 Betaproteobacteria bacterium
CGCGGATTGCCTTTTTCGGCGCGGATCTGCGCCAGGCTCTCTCCATCGGTGCGGCGGATGAACACAGCCTTCTCTCCGGTCGTCTTCTCGTACGCCGCCTTCATCGCCTCGCACCAGTCGACCTCGTAGTTGCACAGCACCGTCACTTCCTGTGCATCGGCAGGGAGTGAAATCGCCGCCAGCAGCAACCCGCCGCAAACCGCCGCCACAACCGCACCCAGCCGGAATCGAACGATATTCATGTCTCCTCCTGAAGAAATCCGTGTCGAGCTTTCGCTTCTCGCGCCCTCTTCGGCAGACTGTGCGCTCGCCCTCTGCAACATGTCTTGCGCGCGTCGATGCTTGGACATTAGCACTTGTCACCGGCCCGCGCGAGACGGCCGGGTACGCGTCGTGGACCGGGTCGGAGCCTTGCCCCGGCTCGCCGAATAGCGTAAGTTACTCATCGACGCTAGGGGTCCTTTCCGCGATGCGGAAGGGTGAGATCAGACCCTTGGTACCTGTACGGATAATGCCGGTGCAGGGAAGCGTGCTTCGTCCTCCCGCTCCCCGCGCGCATCGGCTGCATTGCAGAGGAGCCCATGAACGCACCCGACCAGTTTTTCGCCCGCGACGCGCACGTCGACGAGGCGGCGGTCAAGCCGCTGCCGAACTCGCGCAAGATCTACGTCGAGGGCTCGCGCGCCGACATCCGCGTCCCCATGCGCGAGATTGCGCAGAGCGATACGCCGGCCTCGTTCGGATTGGAGAAGAATCCGCCGCTGGTCGTGTACGACACGTCGGGTCCGTATACCGATCCCGAGGCGAAGATCGATATTCGCTCCGGGCTCGCGCCGCTGCGTGCGCCATGGATCGAGGACCGCGGCGACACCGTGGCGATGGCCGAACTCTCATCGGCGTACGGCCGCGCGCGCCTTGCCGACACCGAGCTCAGCGGGATGCGCTTCGATCTGCATCGCAAGCCGCGCCGTGCCAAGCCGGGACGCAACGTATCGCAAATGCACTACGCGCGGCGCGGCATCGTCACCCCGGAAATGGAGTTCATCGCTATCCGCGAGAATCTCAAGCGCGAAGAAGCGCTGCGGACATTGCCAGAGCTCGTGACGCGCCAGCATGCCGGGCACAGCTTCGGCGCCTCGATCCCGAATGGGGTCACGCCCGAGTTCGTGCGCGACGAAGTCGCGCGCGGACGCGCGATCATTCCGGCGAACATCAATCATCCCGAATCCGAGCCGATGATCATCGGCCGCAATTTCCTGGTGAAGATCAACGCCAACATCGGCAATTCCGCGGTCTCGTCGTCGATCTACGAGGAGGTCGAGAAGATGACCTGGTCGACGCGCTGGGGCGGCGATACGGTCATGGATCTCTCCACTGGCAAGAACATCCACGAGACGCGCGAGTGGATCATCCGCAACTCGCCGGTTCCGATCGGCACGGTGCCGATCTACCAGGCGCTTGAAAAGGTCGACGGCAAGGCCGAGGAGCTGACCTGGGAGATGTATCGCGACACCCTGATCGAGCAGGCCGAGCAGGGCGTGGATTACTTCACCATCCACGCCGGAGTGCTGTTGCGTTACATCCCGATGACCGCCAAGCGCATGACCGGCATCGTCTCGCGCGGCGGATCGATCATGGCCAAGTGGTGCCTCGCGCATCACAAGGAATCGTTCCTGTACACGCATTTCGAGGACATCTGCGAGATCATGCAGGCGTACGACGTGAGCTTCAGTCTTGGCGACGGGCTGCGGCCGGGCTCGGGCTACGATGCCAATGACGAAGCGCAGATGGCCGAGCTCGCCACGCTCGGCGAACTGACCAAAGTCGCGTGGAAGCACGATGTGCAGACCATGATCGAGGGGCCCGGCCACGTGCCGATGCACCTGATCAAGCACAACATGGACGAGCAGCTGCGCCTGTGCGGCGAGGCGCCCTTCTACACGCTCGGACCGCTCACCACCGACATCGCGCCGGGGTACGATCACATCACCTCGGCGATCGGCGCGGCGATGATCGGCTGGTACGGCACCGCGATGCTGTGCTACGTGACACCCAAGGAGCACCTCGGACTTCCCAACAAGAACGACGTCAAGGACGGCATCATGGCCTACAAGATCGCCGCCCACGCGGCCGATCTTGCCAAGGGGCACCCGGGCGCGCAGATCCGCGACAACGCGCTGTCGAAGGCGCGCTTCGAGTTCCGCTGGGAAGACCAGT
>VBDA01000347.1 GCA_005883655.1 Betaproteobacteria bacterium
GCCACGCTTCGATGGCCGCACCGTACCCGGTCGCGGACGGGATCAAGCCAGTCAGCGAGATGCAACGCGCTCCCCTCCGGCTGGCTAGCGAGAGCCCACGCAGGATGAGATCACGCGCTCCATCGCCCACGAACAGGGCTCCACTGCGCACCGGCAACGTGACTGCTCCGATCCGGCCGAACGCGGTTTCGAAATAATTGCTGACGAAGGGTTCATGGCCGAACAGACCCTCCATCTGCGCATCGCTCAATCCTCCGATGGTGTGCAGCTTGTCCGGCAAGTACGTCAGCGCGGCAGCGTCCAGTGGCAGTGCCTCCAACGCACTTGCGGACGATTTTGCGACGATCCGGAAGAACCCGCGATCGTCCTCCAACGCGATTGCCGGCGACGGGCGAGGCTGCTCAGTGGTCCGGTCAGAAGCGCCTTGCTCGAATTGGTGAAGTGAATCGCCCGCCGCCAGCCGATCCAGCGGAAGCACAACGCCGAGCTCGCCTTCTATCTTGACCTTGAGCTCGAACGCCATCAGCGAATCGAGCCCGAGGTTTGCCATTGAAGTGTCGGCGTCGATCGTCGCGCCGTCGGCCCCCAGCACGGCGGCGATCATCCGGCGCAAATGCGCGCTTACGAGCGCGAGCCGCTCCGCGGGTGCCGCCGCGGCGATGTGCCTGGGTAGCTCACCCTCGGTATCGGATGGCGGCGGCGTTATCAGCGCCGCGAACCGATCGGACGAGCGAGCGGTAGGGCTCGCTTCGCCGAACCTCAACCAATCCGCCTGGAGCACGAACGCCGATTCCACGTCGCGCCGCAACAGGAACCTCAGCCACGCAAACACCGTGTCACGAGAGAGCCCCGTGAGACCGACATTCTCCACATACCGGGCGAGCGTAGCCCGCTCCGAAACAACTCCAAAGTCGGCCAGCGGCCCCCAGCCGACGGCCATGGCGGGCAGTCCGCGTGATCTTCGCAGCGCCGCGAGCGCCTCGACGAACCGGTTGGCCGCAACGTAATTTGCCTGTCCAGGCGACCCGAGCAGCGTTGCGCACGACGAATACAGGACGAAGTGATCGAGGTCCAGAGTCGCAGTCTCGCGATGGAGGTTCCACGCGCCAAGCGCCTTGGGCGCGAAGACCTGCGCGAAGGCGTCACGACCGGCTTTAGCAAGGAGCTGGTCGTGCAGCACCATCGCAGAATGGAATACGCCGCGAACCGGCGGCAGGTCCTCGGCAAGGCTTTTGAAAAGCGCGTGCACCGAAGCAGGATCGGCGACGTCGCAGCGGACGACACGCACTTCGATGCCCTGCCTGCGCCATTCCTCGACCGTCGCCGCCACCGAGGGGCTCGGCGACGCCGTTCGGCTCACGAGAACCAGCGTCCGTGCGCCCTGACCGACGATCCATTCGGTGGTCGCCCACCCGAAGCCGGTGAGCCCGCCTGTGATCAAGTACGTAGAGTCAGGGCGAATGGGTCCCGCATCCGCGGCACGAACGTTTTGCGGCCGCGCGCTTGCCTCGAACGTGATCACGATTTTTCCAACGTGCTTTCCCTGGGCCATCAGGCGGAAGGCATCGACGATTCGGGAGGACGAGAACGTAACGTGTGGCATCGGCCAATAGTTCCCTTCCGCGAAAGCCTCAAGCACCTTCGCGAGCCGTTCCCTGACCCAGGTTGGCCGCGTGGAAATCAGCTGGGCGAGATCCACGGCGTGGAACGAAACACCGGTCCGGAAAGCGGCTTGAGCAGCTCGAGGCTCCGCTCGAGAAACTCGCCCGACAGCGAGTTCAGCACGACATCCACGCCTTGCCCACCGGTCGCAGCGCGGACGCCGTCGATGAACGACAACTCGCGCGAGTGAAACGCGTGCGCGACGCCGGATTCAAGAAGGAAATGGTGCTTCTCCGGGCTCGCCGTGCCGAGCACCGTTGCTCCGCAGCGCTGCGCGACCTGCACGGCGGCGAGACCGACTCCGCCCGCCGCGGCATGGATCAGCACGGTCTCGCCAGCAGCGAGACGTGCCAGATCGTTCAGCGCGTATTCAGCGGTGAGAAACGCGATCGGGATCGATGCCGCTTCCTCGAACGTCAGCCGCGCGGGTTTCGGAGCGACCAGCAGCGAATGCACGCGCACGAGACTGCCGAAGCATCCGGGTGCGACTGCGACGACAGCCTCCCCTGGCGCTACCGATGTCACTCCCGGCGCGACGCGACGAACGATGCCGGCGAACTCGTCGCCGAACGTACGCGCTTCCGCCGGGTTCAATGGATAGAGGTCGAGGCCCTTGAGCACGTCGCGGAAATTTAGCCCCGCAGCCCGCACCTCGATTTCGACTTCGCCCTCGCCAAGCGGCGCGGCCAGTGATTCCACCCAATGCAACTCATCGACGTTGCCCGGCCCCGCGCTTTGCAGATGAAAGTCCGCTTGCAACGTGCGGCGCGCGGGAAGCAAGCGCGGCGAAAGCTCGTGCAGTTGCTGTAGTCCGATTCGCTGCGCAAAGCGCAGTCCGCGGCGATGGGAGACCTCGGACTCATGTGCATCCGACAGGAGCTCCCGAAGCGTCTGGGCGATGTGTTGCTGCGGTGTTTCCGGATCGAGGTCGAGCAGCCGGCATTGCACGTGCGGCAACTCGGTCGCGATCGTCCGCAGCAGCGCGGCGAGCGTCGCCTGCTGCAGATCCACCCGCGACGCCATGCCAGGCTGACCCCACGTTGCACCCGCCGTGACGAGCAACAGCCGGACCGGCCGCGGGTGGGCAGTCAACGATTGCGCCAGTTGCATGAGCGGCCAGTCTGCGTCCAGAACCGTTTCCGCCGAAGGCTCGACGTACTCGCCGGTCCACGCGCAAACGATGATGCGCTCGGCGTCCGGCGGAACATCGCTCAAGCCGCATGCCACGGCTCGTAGTCGGGCTGCCGTCATCGCGGCACTTAGAGCGCCGTCCGTGGAACTCCCGCAGACGACCCAGACTTCTCCGTCGCCGCCAATGCGCGTGCTGCCACCTTCCGTTTCGGCCCATTCTTCGCGATAGAGAGAAGCGGGGCTCGAAGTCAATCGGTAGGCTTGCTCTTTCCTGAGGCAGCAAGATCCATACATCGCTGCAACCGGCTCGCCGGCCGGCGTGAAGAGCTCGATATCGGCGTAGCTGCGCACATCCTGATGATGCACGTTGCTCACCCGGCACAGCACCTCGCCGTGGGCTGGACGCACCCATAGCACGCGCTCGATGTGAACCGGCAGGTACTTGGCGTCACGCTCCTCGTCCATCGGCACGGATGCCAATGCAAGCTGCAGCGCGCCGTCGAGAATCGCGGGATGCAAATACCACTGGCTGGGCACGGCTGCGTCGCCGGCTTCCACAGCGATCCGGCCCCAGAAGTCGGTACCGGCGGCGGCCGCCCACCGCAGTGTCCGGAACTGCGGTCCGTAGCCATGCCCGGACCGGGCAAATCTTGCGTAGAGCGCATCGACGTCGATCTCGCGAGCCTCGCTCGGGATGCAGCGCCGCCGCAGGTTTCGGTCGGGTCGGTCACTGACGCGCGCACGCGCCCGGGCATGCCGCTGCCACTCGGCTTCGCCGGTGGCCGGCTTGGCGCAAATCTCCACGGTGCGCGCGCGCTCGTCCATCGCGGTTTCCACCAGTGCGGTGTGGTCCAGCCAGAGCAGGCGTTCAAAACGCACATCGGAGAGCTCGAGCGCGGATTCCTTCGAGCCCTGTGCGACTGCCGCCAGCAACAGCTCCACATATCCGGCAGCTGGAAATACGGCGCGGTCGTCCACGCAGTGATCGCCGAGAAAGGCGTGCGTGTGGGGTCCGATATCCGACAGCCACGCCGGATTCGCGCCGCGCTTGCGCGTTCCGAGCAGCGGGTGCGACGGGCCGCTCAACCGCAGCGCACGCGCGTCAGGGGACTCGGTCCAGAAGCGTTGCCGCTGCCAGGGATAAGTGGGGAAGGGTTGGTGTGGCGCATCGCCGGTGCTCAGCCGCTCCCACTGCACCGCGACGCCGCGCACGTGCAACTTCGCAACGCTTTCGAGCACGCACTGCACTGCGGGCGCATCGCGCTTCAACGTGCCAAGGGTGGTTCCCGCGACATGCTCCGCCGCCAGTATCTCGTCGATGTACCTCACCAGCGACGGAGACGGACCGATTTCCACGAACGTACGGTGGCCACGGCTGAGCGCGTTCCGCACGGCGGCGGCGAACTGAACCGGTTGGCGGAGATTGCGCCACCAGTAGTCCGGTCCGAGGGCTTCGCCGGCAAGCTCGCCACCGGTCACGGTCGACAGATAAGGGATGGTCGACGCACGTGCGCCGACGTGACTGACAGCACTCAGAAAGTCATCCCGTACGACGTCCATCGCGGGGCTATGGAAGGCATAGGGCAGGGGCAGTACGCGCGCGAAGCGGCCCCGTTCGGCGAGCGTTGCCGCCAGCTCCTCGACTGCGGCCGCCTCGCCCGTGAGCGTCAACTGGGTTGGCGCGTTGACGGCTGCGATATGAATCGCACCGCGGTAAGGCGCCAGCAGCTCGCGCGCCTCGTCTTCCGAAACGCCGATCGCCGCCATTCGCCAGGCGCCGCGCGTGCGCTCCTGCGCGCGCGAGCGTTCGACGATGAGATCGGCCACATCCTGCTCCGAGAGCGCTCCCGCGATGTGCGCCGCAGCGATCTCGCCCAGGCTATGCCCGAGGATGCACGCG
>VBDA01000348.1:0-3276 GCA_005883655.1 Betaproteobacteria bacterium
AGCCGGAAGTTGCCCGCTTCGTGCGCCTGGCGAAAGCGCAGCCAGACATCCTGCGATGTGAGCTTGCCGAGCGTTAGAAGCTCCGCAAACAAGGTTTGACACGATTCGGGCTGCTCTTGTCCGCTGAACCACAGCGGCCTCGCCAAATCGAGCGCGGCGTCCCCTTCCCGGATGCGCTGCCACTGCATCGCGTAACAGCCGAGCTCGGTGTCGTCGCCGGCGCGCCTGGGATACTCGGCCGCGAACAGCGTCCATTGCCCGCGCTTCCCCAACGACTTCAACCATTCGCCGCGGAGGCGATCGGCGAGCGGGCCGCCTTCGCGTCGTTTCAGGAAGCTCTGCACACGCTCCGGATCGGCATCGTCGAGCTTCAGCCGGAGCTGCCAGTATTCGACGTACGATTCGAGCAAATGACCTTTGAGGCGAGGGGCGATCCGGTCCAGCCGCGCGGCGTCGTTGGCACGGAACGCATCGCGCGCGATCACAAAGTCGGCGTCGTTCGGTTCGGCCCGCGCCGCAAAGGCGGCCAAACCTGCGGCCATCGCCAGCGCAGTGGCGCTACGGCCGATCAATGTGAGCAGCGTTCGGATCGACATCGTCGTCATTATCGCTCAAGGCCAATGATTTTCGGTCACCGGCGGGCGAATGGATGCATCGGGACGCGAACGGCCGACATCGCGCTCGCGGGGCGCGTTCAGGGGCGATGGTAAAATCGCCCGCTAAAGGCGCGGCACGCGCGCCAACGTCTGCTTGCCAGAAAAAGGAAGGACCAGCATGCCTCGACGGAGACAGGCGACCCCGATCGGCACGGTCGGCGTTATCATGGGCAGCGACAGCGATTGGGAGATCATGCAGCACGCGGTCCTCCAGTTGACGGCCTTCGGCGTGCCTCACGAAGCGAAGGTCCTCTCCGCGCACCGCACGCCCGACGACGCCTTCGCCTACGCCGAAAGCGCTGCCTCGCGCGGGCTTGCCTGCATCATTGCCGGCGCCGGCGGCGCCGCGCACTTGGCCGGCGTCCTTGCCGCGAAGACCATGTTGCCGGTCCTGGGCGTCCCGATACCGTCGAAGTATTTGCGCGGCGAGGATTCGCTGTTGTCGACCGTGCAGATGCCAAGGGGCATCCCGGTAGCGACCTTCGCGATCGGCGAGGCGGGAGCGGCCAACGCGGCGCTATTCGCCGTCGCGTGGCTCGCGCGGAGCGACCCGTCGCTCTCTGCCAAGCTTGCCGAGTTCCGTGCCAGGCAGACCACCGCCGTGCGCGCGATGACGCTGCCGCCAACGAAGAAATGAGCTACGCCCGAAAGGGGCTGGATCACTTCCGTTTCGTTACGTCACGCTCGGCGCGCGCCGGCAGGCTCGCGACGCGTATCATCTCGGCGTCGCTGAACTTGCAGCCCTGCGCGAGGTAGTCGGCGGCCATCGCCGTCGCGTCGGCGCCCCAGAAGAGCTCGTCACCGATAGCCAGCGTCGGCACGCCGAAGACGCCGCGTGCGATCGCGTCGTCGGTGCTTTTTTTGAGCGCGTCCTTGATCTCTGGCGACGCGATGCGCTGTTGCGCGTCCGGCATGTCGAGCTCGCTCATCAGCTCCGCCCACTCGATCGGCAAATCCCCGAGACGCCCATCGCGCCAGACAAAACGGAAGATCCGCCGCACCGCCGACGGCTCGCAGTTGGCGGCGATCGCGAGCCGCAGCAGCGGCAGCGGGTTGAACGGATGCGCGGCGGGAAACTTGAGCGGGATGCCGAGCTTCGCCGCCTGCCACACCACGAAGCGATAGGTAAAGCGCCGTTTGGAGGCGATCTCGGCAGGCCCCTTGTGGCCGTGCGCCTTGAGCAGGCCCGCGAACAGCACCGGCCGATAGCGGATCCTGACCGAGCGCTCGAGCATGGGCAGTTGCTCGCATTGCAGGTACGAGAAGGGAGAGACGAAATCGAAATACCAGTCAGCGCTCGGCACGGTCCTCCAGTCGGGCCTCGATCGCGGCGCCGAAATTCGATCGTCGAGCGTCGAGGGCCGCGATCACCGTCCGCTTCTCGGTGGCCGAGAAATCGATCCACCCGCTGATCTCCTCCAGCGTGCGGAAGCATCCGCCGCACAAGCCGGTGACCGGATCGATGATGCACACGCTGGTGCAGGGAGAAGCGACGGACGCGGAGTCGGTGCCGTCGCTCATGCCGGACTCGCCGTGGCCAGCGGCTCCTTGGCGTCAAGGGCACGCGCCACGCGCGACGCCGGTCGGCGTCCGAGAAAATCGCAGATGAAGCGTCCGGCAAGCCGCAGTCGGGTCATATCGACACCGGTCTCGATATCCAGTCCGTTGAGCAGATACAAAACGTCTTCGCTCGCCACGTTGCCGGTCGCGCCCTTGGCGTATGGGCAGCCTCCGAGGCCGGCGACGGAGCTGTCGAAGGTGGCGACGCCAAGCTCCATCGCGGCATAGACATTGGCGAGCGCCTGGCCGTAGGTATCGTGAAAATGCCCTGCGAGCTCCGCAACCGGAACCGCCTCCGCGACAGCGCGCAACAGCCTCTGCGTCTTGCCGGGCGTTCCGGTACCTATGGTGTCGCCGAGCGAGACCTCGTCGCAACCCATCGCTTTCAGCGCCGCCGCGACGTCGCGCACGACGGACGGCGCGATATCGCCCTCGTACGGGCAGCCTAGGACGCAGGAGATATAGCCGCGAACACGCACGCGATGCGCCTTTGCCGCGGCGGCAACCGGCTTCGCGCGTTCGAGACTTTCCGCGATGCCGCAGTTGATGTTTTTTTGGGAGAAAGTCTCGGACGCGGCGACGAATACCGCCACTTCGTCGCAGCCGGCAGCCAGCGCCGCCTCGAAGCCCTTCGGGTTCGGCGTCAGGACCGGATAGCGCACGCCGAGCTTGCGGCGGATCCTCGCCATCACCTCGGCGTTGTCCGCCATCTGGGGCACCCATTTCGGCGAGACGAAGCTTGTCGCCTCGATGGCCGGCAAACCCGCGTCAGTCAGCCTGTCGATCAGGCCGACCTTGATCTCGGTGGGCACCGGCGACTTCTCATTTTGCAGTCCGTCGCGCGGGCCGACTTCGACCATGGTGACGCGTTGCGGCAGTTTCATATTTTTCAGTGCACCGCTAGTAGAAGCGTGCGCGGTCGACGACGCCGCTCACCGGCAAGCCTGCCTCGAGTCGCCGAATCTTGGCGGCGATCTGAGCCATGGATTCTTCAATCCGCGTCACCGCAGAGACGTGCGGCGTCACTGTGATGCGCGGATGATGCCAGAAAGCGTGCGTC
>VBDA01000348.1:3305-5628 GCA_005883655.1 Betaproteobacteria bacterium
CCCCGATTCGATCACCGCCAGCAGATCCTCGTCGATTAGGAGCGCACCGCGTGAAACGTTGACGACATAGGCGCCCTGCGATAGTTGAGACAGCGTCGCGCGGTTGAGCATTCCCCGGGTCTCGGCGGTAAGCGGCAACATGCAAACGAGCACGCGGCAACGGCCAAGAAACTCGCCGAGCTCGGCCGGACCCGCGAAACTTCGCACGTCGGATATTTGCTTGCGCGAGCGGCTCCAGCCATCGATGGGGAACCCGAAGGGCGCCAGTGCGGCCGCGACTGCGGCGCCAAGGACACCCATGCCCAGTATGCCGATACGAAAGCCGCTCTTGTCGATGCGCTCGCGTGGCTGCCATAGCGCATCGCGCTGCGAGCGCGCGTAGACGTCAAATTCCCGGTAGCGGCGCAGCACCGCGTGTACGACGTACTCGGCCATTTGCTCTGCCATGCCGGCGTCCTCGAGCCGAATCAGCGGCACCGCTTGCAGCGATCGTGGTATCGAGTCCAGGCTATCGACGCCGGCGCCCAGATTGAAGATGGCTTTGGCGCTCTTGAGCTTTGCCAACAGCTCGGGCGGCGGCTTCCATACCAGCGCATAATCGGCCCCCTCGGTCACGCCAGCTGGACCTTCAGGCCAGGTGCCGATGCTTACTGCGGGCATTGCGCGCGACAAGGCGTCAAGCCAAGCGGCAGAGTTGCTGGCGGCCGTGTAGAACAAAAGCTTCACGCTGCGGCCGGCGTCGCGCCGCCGATGTCAGCGTCAGCGGCATCGACATCGATCAGGTCCACGCCTTCGCTCACCTGATCGCCCTGGCGATAGTGCACCGCGCTTACCGTACCCGCCGCCGGCGCAATGACCGTGTGTTCCATTTTCATCGCTTCGAGGATCAGAAGCGGTGCGCCCTTGGTGACAGCATCGCCGGCCTTGACCAGCACCGCCACGATCGTGCCCGACATCGGCGCGGTCAAGTGCCCGCCTCGATGCTCGTCGTCGGCCGCGTGCGCCAGCGGATCGACCAGTGTGAGTCTGTGCAGGTGTCCGTCGGCGAACACGTAACGCTGGTCTCCGAGCGGCACCACGCTTGCGCCAAGACGGGCGCCATCGAGCGTGATCGCCAGGCCGTCGCCGCTCCTGCAGGCACTCGCCGCGAGACCTACGTCCGCCGCGTCGGTGGTGCCGGAGACGCTGACCAGGAAATCGCCGCCGAGCGTCCGCAAGCGCACTCCCCGCGTCACGCCAAGCGCAAGGTAGGAGAGCGATATCGCATGGCCGGCCGAGTTGAGCCACCATGGATCGAGAGCGTGCCACGGCGAAAAGCGATCTTCGGAGGCTTGCGCTCGCTTAGCTGCCTCGTCCTCGAGCCGCAGGAATTCACCGATTGCGGCGACCGCCATAACTTGGGATGAAGGCGCGGCAGGCGGAGCAAACAATTCTGGCTGGTGGCGAGCGATGAGACCGGTATCCAAACGCGCGTTGGCGAACGCAGGGTGCGCGACGACGCGCTGCAGGAATGAAATATTGGTCAGCACGCCGACGACCTGGTAAGTCGACAGCGAACGGCTAAGCCGGCGCAGCGCGCTCTCCCGATCCTCACCCCAAACCACGAGCTTCGCGATCATGGGATCGTAGAACTGGCTGATCTCGTCGCCAGCGCGCACGCCGGTATCGATGCGAACGAAGTCCGACCTGACCGGCGCCACCAGGTGCGCGATGCGCCCGATCGACGGCAGGAAACCGCGCTCGGGATCCTCGGCGTAAATGCGCGCCTCGATGGCGTGCCCGCAAAAGTTCAGCGCCTCCTGCATGAGCGGCAGCGGCTCGCCCGCCGCGACCCGCAACTGCCACTCGACCAGGTCGAGCCCGGTAATCATTTCGGTGACTGGATGCTCGACCTGCAGCCGCGTGTTCATCTCCATAAAGTGGAACAGTCCGGTTTGGTCGACGATGAACTCGACGGTACCGGCACCGACGTATCCGATCGCCTGCGCCGCTGCCACCGCCGCCGCGCCCATTTCACTGCGCCGCTCGCGCGTCATGCCGGGCGCAGGCGCTTCCTCGAGAATTTTTTGATGCCGGCGCTGGACCGAGCAGTCGCGCTCGAAAAGATGCACGCAATGGCCATGCGTGTCCGCGAAAACCTGCATCTCGATGTGCCTTGGTTCGTCCAGGTACTTTTCCAGCAGCATCTTGTCGTCGCCAAAGCCGGCTTTCGCCTCCCGTCGCGCCGAGGCCAGCGCCGCCACAAAATCGGCACGCTGTTCGACGACGCGCATGCCCTTGCCGCCTCCCCCGGCGGATGCCTTGATCAGCACCGGGTAGCCCA
>VBDA01000349.1 GCA_005883655.1 Betaproteobacteria bacterium
CTACTCACGCGCCGCGCTGGAAGGCGCGTTCCGCCAATTCGACGCCGCCTTCGGCGAAGCGCCACACCTCGTGTGTTACGCGGTGAAAGCCAACCCCAACCTCGCGCTGTTGAACCTGCTGGCGCGTCTGGGAAGCGGCTTCGACATCGTATCCGGCGGCGAGCTCGCGCGAGTCATCGCGGCCGGCGGCGACCCCGGCAAGATCGTTTTTTCCGGCGTCGGAAAGACCATCGCGGAAATGCACCGTGGGCTCGAACTGGGCATCCATTGCTTCAACGTCGAATCGACAAGCGAGCTCGATCACCTCGATGCCGTGGCGGGACAAGCGGACAAGCGGGCGCCGGTCAGCATTCGCGTCAATCCCGATGTCGATCCCGGAACGCATCCCTACATCTCGACCGGACTCAAGGAAACCAAGTTCGGCGTGGCGCTCGACGACGCGCTGCCGCTCTACCGCCGCGCCGCCGGGCTCGCCAACGTCGAAGTGCGCGGAATCGACATGCATATCGGCTCGCAAATCGAGGGACTCGATCCGCATCTCGAGGCGGCGGCAAAAATGCTTGCCCTGGTCGACCGGCTTTCGGCGGAAGGCATTCGACTCGAGCACATCGACTTCGGAGGCGGCATCGGCATCCGCTACCGCGACGAGGAGGCGGTCGATCCGAATCAATATGCGCTCGCGATCCGCCGTCTGCTCGGCAGCCGACCGCTCAAGTTGCTGTTCGAGCCCGGGCGATTTCTGGTCGGCAATGCAGGCGTGCTGCTAACGCGCGTGAGCTACCTCAAGCCGGGTCCGTCGCGAAACTTCGCTATCGTCGATGCGGCCATGAACGACCTGCTCAGGCCGGCTCTTTACGACGCGTGGCACGAGGTGCGCCCGGTCGTTCCGCGCACTCTAGCGGAGCAGTTATGGCAGGTGGTCGGGCCAGTATGCGAGAGCGCCGATTTTCTTGCTCGCGACCGCATGCTGGCACTCGTCGAAGGCGATCTGCTAGCCATACTTTCCGCAGGTGCGTACGCGATGGCCATGAGCTCGAATTACAACTCGAGAGCGCGCGCCGCGGAGGTCATTGTCGACGGCGAAAAGGTGCATCTAGTGCGCCCGCGCGAGACCATCGAGGAGCTCTTCGCACACGAATCTTTGATGCCCTGAATGACGCATTCGCATCGAATTTTCGATGTGCAAAATCGCAACACTGACGTGCAGCGTCACATGAAACTGCAATTAAATCTTGTATTTCGAAAAAAATTGGCTAGAATTCAGGCAGCAGGTGTCAATGTGTTTGTCAAGAGCCGCAACAAAAGTCTTGAGACGGATGCAGAGAAACCTGCGATGAAGTAGCACTCATAACAGTTATAGCAACTCAGACAGGAGAACCAAAGATGGCTGACATGATGACCATGGCAACACCGACGGCACCGTCCGCCGCGCCGAAGAAGAAGGCGGCGAAGAAGAAAGCGGCTACCAAGAAGAAGGCAGCGAAGAAGAAGACCCCCAAGAAGAAGGCTGCAAAGAAGGCTGCGCCAAAGAGGAAGGCGGCGAAGCGCAAGCCCGCCAAGAAGAAGGCAAAGAAGGCAACGAAGAAGGCTGCCAAACGCAAACCGGCCAAGAAGAAGGCTGCAAAGCGCAAACCAGCGAAGAAGAAAGCCGCGAAGCGGAAGAAGGCTGCCCCGAAGAAAAAGGCTGCCAAGCGCAAACCGGCCAAGAAGAAGGCCGCAAAGAAGAAATCCGCGAAAAAGACATAAGATTTCCGCGGCTGCACGTCCATCGTGAAACTGCGATGGACCTCAAAACAGGCGATGCGCAAGTGTCGCCTGTTTTGTTTGGGGAGCCTGGAAAGCCGGGCGTATCAGAGGTGCTTGACTGGCAGCAGCTGTCCCTTGACCGCGGCCGTCTTCGGCGATGCGGCCTTCTTGCTGACTGCATGTGCAGGCCGAACTGACGTGGTCTTTCTTTGCTTCGATCTCGTTCCCGGCGAAGCAACATCGCTGACGATCCGCAGGCGCTGGCCGGCGACGATTTTTGGGTTCATTCCGGAATTCCACTGCTTCAAGTCCTGCGCGGTCACTGCGTAGCGCGAAGCGATCGACGACAGTGTTTCTCCGTTGCGAACCCGGTGGTAGAGCATCCTTCCGCTCGGCACGGTCGTGAAGACCGCGTTCTGGAGGCTTGCCATCGTAGCGTCGCTGGGCGCCTGCGTTGGCACCAACAGCGCATGACCGACGGGTACGTTGGCCCGTACGCCGATGCCGTTGAC
>VBDA01000103.1 GCA_005883655.1 Betaproteobacteria bacterium
GATGCTGTTCAACCCGCTCATGCAAACGCAGTTCGAGCAATTCATCATCGTCGGCCTTCTGGTATCCCATCCGCACAATTGCACCGAGGCATTGCGTCGATCGTCCAGGACTCCCGCGTCGCGTGATATGAAGCGCGCGATCGATTACATGCAAGGTAACCTGCAAGCGCCGATCACCATCGCCGATATTGCGGGCGCATCGCGGCTTGCCGGGCGAACCTTGTTCCAGCACTTTCGCGCTTTCGCCGGCACTTCGCCGATGCAATACGTGCGCAATGCCCGCTTCGAAAAGGTTCGCGAGTCGCTGCTGCGAGCCGCCCCCGGGGAGAACGTGACCGACATCGCGAGCGCGTGGGGGTTCGCGCATATGGGACGCTTCGCCGTCGAGTATCGCAAACACTTCGGCGAAAGCCCTTCGGAAACGCTGCGCGGTCACGTCAGGCCGAAGCGATCGTGGCGCAACTGAAGTGCAATCCCGATCAGGACATCACCCCGATTCCGGCGCGACCAGCACGCCGCTCTCTACATTCCACGCGCAGCGCACGTCGTCGCCGACACTCCAGTCGCCGGCGGCGGCGTTCTGGCGGTAGCAGAGCAGGGGGCCGCCGGCACTGTTCATGTAGTAGTGCGTTACCGAACCGCGATAGACGATGTCGCGTATTCGCGCCGAAACCCCTTCGCTTTGCGGAGCGTTCATGCGAACGCGCTCGGGCCGAACGGCGAGGCGCACTTTGGCGCCGACCGTCGCTGAGTCGGTGACAACGCTCACGCGACCACAAGCCGTTTCCACCTGCGCGATCCCCGCTTCGCGCGATATCACGGTGCCGTCCAGGAAATTGCTGGCGCCTAAGAATCCCGCGACGAACTCGTTCACAGGCCGGTCGTAGATCTCGCGTGGCGCGCCAACCTGCTCGATGATCCCGTTGCGCATGACCGCCACCCGGTCCGACAAGGTCAGCGCCTCCTCCTGATCGTGGGTCACGAATACCGCGGTGATGCCCAGGCGCTGCTGCAGCTGGCGCAACTCGACCTGCATCTCCTCGTCCAGCGCGCCCAGCGGCTCATCGAGCAGCAGCACCGCCGGCTTGATGACCATGGCCCGGGCGAGCGCGACGCGCTGCTGCTGTCCGCCCGACAGTTGGCGGGGATAGCGCTCGGCGAGCGCGCCGAGCTTCACCAGATCCAGTGCTTCAGCGACCGCGGTGCCGCGTGCGCCGCGCGGCACACGGCGCATGCGCAGGCCGAACGCGACGTTCTCCGCGACGTTCAGATGCGGGAACAAGGCGTAGCTCTGAAACACCATGCTGAAATCGCGGCGATAGGGTGCGATCGCCGTCACGCGCTTGCCGCGGATGTAGACCTCGCCCGCGCTTGGCTGCTCGAACCCGGCGATCAGGCGCAACGTCGTCGTCTTGCCGCAGCCGGAGGGCCCGAGCAGGGAAAATATGGTCCCGCGCGCAATGTCGAGGGTGACGTCGTCGACGGCCACCACAGTGCCAAAGACCTTGCGAACCTTGTCCAGCCGGACGTCGGCTTCGCCCGCACTCATGCGTGCCCCGCCAGGGCGAGGTCCAGTTCCGCCACGCGGGTCCAGCACTCGACGAGCGCGATGGAGAGCTCCAGCTCCATCAGTTGCTGCGCCGGCGCGCGCTCCGATGCGGTGTCGAAATGCTCTTCCATCGTTGCCGCCATATGATCCCACGACGCTCGAAGCGCTGAGGACTCTGCCACATGTTTCATCACGCGGACAAAGCGCTCGCTCACCGGCTTGATGCGCTGGCCGGCGCGTGCAGCAACGTCGCGCAGGAGGTCTCCTTCATCACCCGCGCCGAAATCGGGAAGCGCGGCGGCTTCGCGCCGGCAGAGCGCGATGACATCGCCATTGCCGCGCGCAGACGCAACCGCAATCGCCGATGGGGCGGCCGCTGCATTCGACGTGGGCGCCATGATCATCAATTCGTCGATCGCATTCTGCACCAGCCGGAAGCTGGGCGAATCGCAGATGCGGTAGTGCCGCAAGGTATCGCGCATGGTGCCGACGCCGCGGATGGGCAGGTAATGCCGCACGTATCCATCGAGCGCAATGTATTTGCGGATCAGATCGCCCATCTCCGGATGCGGCGAAAATAACACCGCGCGACCGCGATTCCCAGTCGCCAGCAGGATCGCCGCGTTGCCGGCCATGTCGCGCTCGAACTTGTCGCGGTCGAGAGGATTGTCGATCGCAAGCCGGCCCGGGAGGGCCAATTCGCGGAAAGTTGCTGCAACGTCGATGTCCGGCCCCACCAGGTCATAAATCGGCCCGTGGTAGTACGGCACTTCCATCGTCGGCGGACAACCGAGCGCCAGCGGACCCTTGCGCATCTCCAGCGTCACCACACCGACGCCGCTCTGCAGGTATTCGTGCGTATAGAGGGGCTTGGCCTGCGCGGTGCCGGTCCAGCCCGGCCGTCCCATCGACAGGTAGTAGGCCCCGCCGCAGGAACCGATGGCGGCGCCTCCCTGCGCGAGAAAGTCGCGCACGCGTGCATCGGCACCTTGTACGCTCTCGGCGTTGTCGATGCCCCAGTTCGAGAACCCCCCGGGCAGGATGAGCAGATTGGCGTGGTCCAGCGCGCCGCGCGAAAGGGTCGCGCCATCGCACGGCCTATAGGCGAACCCCAGCCGCAGCAGGCACAGCGCGTAATACGCGTAATACGGAAACCGCGACGCGGTGCCCGCGAAGAGCAGCGGGACGGCGGCGTTCAGCGCCTGCGCCTCGCGCGGAATTGCCCCTTCCCACGCAGCCGATTTCAGACCCAGACCCGCAATCGCTGCGCGCTGCGACGCGGTAAGCTCGATCAGGTAATCGCCGGCATCGAGTTGGTTCGAAGTCGCACGGACCCGCCAGGCATGAGCACCCGCCGCCAATATCCGGTTGACGGCGAGCGCCACATCGAAACTGTCGCCGTTGGCCCGCCAGCCTAAATGATAGAGCTTGGCGCCGCCGTGCGCATGCGGCATCAGCTTCCGGCGACCACCTTGTTCCAGCGTTCGACCCAAGCCGCGCGGTGGTCACCCATGAATTCCAGGTCGAGCTTGACCAGGCGATCGAGCTGGTCCTGCGGGAACTTCACGCGCTCCTGCAGCTCGGGCGAAAGCCGCGCCAGCGTGTCTTTGTTGGTTCCCCCGTAGTTGTAGATCTTGGCGGCGAATGGCTGTACTTCGGGATCCATGGTGACGTTCAGATATTCCTCGGCCGCCTCCAGATTCTTGGTGTTCTTGGCGATGCAGGTGCCCGAGGTAAAGGCGATGCCGCCTTCCTTCGGGTACACCCATTCGACTGGCGTGTTCCAGCCCTTGACCGTATAGGTCTGCGACTTGTAGAGGATACCGATGACCGCGTCTTCGGTCCGCATCGCGTTCATCATGGTGTCGGTGTCCTTGGCCCAGATCGGCCGCAGGTCCGCCATCTTCTTCAGCATCTCGAAGCCGGCGGCTTCATCCTTCGGCGATTTACCCTGGGCCAGCGCGCCGATCGGGATGATGTAGGAGCCGATGGAGTGAGAAATCTCCGGCAACACGATGCGGCCCTTGAATTCGGGCCGCCACAGATCTGCCCATCCCGTCGGCGGATTTTTCACCTGCTTGGTGTTGTAGATAATGCCCGTGATCGAAAAAATCTGCGGCACCCAGTAATCGTTCCAGAACGCCGGGATCATATTGCGCACGTTCGGCATACGCGGTGATGCCCGATTCAACTTTTCCGCCACGCCCTGCTTCACCGCAAGCGGCACCAAGCCATCGGCAAGCTGGAACAGATCCACGGTCTGATTATCCAGGCTCACCTTGAGCTTGGTTATGCGCTCGACCGGGCTCGCGCTTCGGTCCTGGACCACCTTGATGCCCGTGGCTTTCTGATACGCGGTGTCGACGTTGTCGCGCATGGCGTCGCCCCAGAGTCCGCCCCAGGTCATGATGACCACTTGGTCGGTCTTCGCCAGCGCATCGAACGGGCGTGCGAGCTGCGCCAGGATGGGTGCCGCCACCACCGCGCCGGTCGCCTTCAGGATTTGTCTTCTGCGCATGATGCATCCCCTGTTTCGTGTTGATCGATGGTCGCCCAGGATTCTTATTGTATTCTCCCGGGGCGGAGTTAACCCAGAGTCGGTGCGGCGCAGGAAGCCGG
Organism: Betaproteobacteria bacterium; assembly: GCA_005883655.1. Classification (GTDB taxonomy): domain Bacteria; phylum Pseudomonadota; class Gammaproteobacteria; order Burkholderiales; family Casimicrobiaceae; genus PALSA-1003. Next base: position 4,169 of record VBDA01000103.1, read on the forward strand.
GCCTCCCTGGTGCCCGTTCGCCGCCGAATCCAGGATTCCCGCCATGCCCGACAGAGCCCGCGCATTGACCCTAGCCGACCTAGCTGTGCTTGCGAACCTGTCCGCTTCCGAGCACCAACCGCAGGAGCTTTATGACGCTGTCGATGCGCTGGTGCAGACAGTCGTGGGACACAAGCTTTTTACGATCATGCGCGTGCACGAAGCCTCGATGGAGGTCGAGCGGGTGCACAGCAGCAACCTCGTGGCGTACCCGGTGGGCGGACGCAAGGCCAAACGCGGAACGCCGTGGAGCAAGGCGGTGCTGGACCGGGGCGAAGTGTTCGTTGCACGCACAGCGGATGAAGTACGCGAGGCGTTCGACGATTACCCGTTGATTTTCAGCCTCGGCGTCGGATCGATCATGAACGTGCCGATCGGTTATCGCGGACGGCGGCTGGGCACCATGAACATCTCGAACGAAGCCAGCTGGTTCCGCGACCAGGATGCGGCTGCCGGACTGCTTATCGCGCCGCTGCTGGTACCGGCGCTCCTGGCCGAGTGACCGGCCGGAAATCACCCTTCCCCGTCGACTACTGCCTTTCGTTACCGCAAGACCTCGCACCCAAGCAATGCCCGACAACAACCAGAACGCCCGACACGAGATGTGGACGGCGATCGTGCTGCTCTGGCTCGCGGGCAACGCGTTGCGGCTCACTATCCTCGCCGTCCCACCGGTCATCGCGATGATCCGCGACGAATTCGCCTTGAGCGCGACCGAGGTCGGCCTCCTCTCCAGCATCCCTCCGGCATTGTTCGCGATCGCCGCGCTCGCCGGATCGCTGCTGGTCGCGCGCCTCGGCGTCAGGGCAGCGCTGATCGGCGGGCTGATGCTGGTGGCCGCGGGCTCGGCGCTGCGAGGCTTGAGCACGAGCTACGCGCTGCTGTTCGCGACGACGATCCTGATGTCCGCGGGTGCGGCAATCATGCAGCCGATCATGCCCACCACGGTGCGCCAGTGGCTGCCGCGGCGGATTGGATTGGGAACAGCGGTCTACACCAACGGACTCCTCGTCGGCGAGGTTTTTCCGGTGCTGCTTACGATTCCGTTGGTGCTGCCGATGTTCAGCGGAAGCTGGCGAATGTCGCTGGTGTTCTGGTCGCTGCCGGTCGCGATCATCGCCGTCGTCGTCTATTTCTTCGCGCCTCGTCCAGAAGGCGAGGGGGAACACGGGATACGGGCAGACGCGCCGCGCAAGTGGCTGCCGGATTGGCACGTCGGACTCGTCTGGAGGCTCGGTGGCTTGTTTTGCTGCATCAACGCCATCTACTTCATCGCCAACGCCTTCATCCCCATCTACCTCACCAGCGCCGGACGCGCCGACTTGATCAGCGAGGCGTTGCTGGCACTGAACTTCGGACAGTTGCCGGCGTCTCTTTTGTTGTTGGCGACCGCTGGCAGACTCGAGCGCCGCGCGTGGCCGTACATTGCTTCCGGCGTCCTCTCGCTCTTCTCGCTCGCGGGTCTGGTGCTGATGGTGGGCCCGGCGACGATCTTGTGTGCCGCGCTGCTCGGCTTTTCGGATGCTGCCGCGCTGATCCTCGGGCTGACCTTGCCGCCGCTCCTCTGCCGCGCCGAAGACGTCGCCCGTACGTCGGCGGGAACGTTTACGCTCAGCTACGGCGGCGCAGTGGCGATCGCGATCATCAGCGGCGCCGCGTGGGACTTGAGTGGAATCCCGGCATTAGCGTTCGTGCCGCTCGCCGTGTGCGCGATCGGCTTGACCGCAATCCCCGTCGTCCTGCGCCTCAAGAAGGAGCTCGTCTGATCCGTTCTTCGCCTTCGCGGTAGACTGTGCAATCACGCAGCATAACGCCGCATTCCTACGCGCATCAAGCCACAATGCGACGCCGCTACCACTATCACGTCTACGTGATCGAACTATCGAAGGACGTGCTCTACGAGGCTCGCTTCAAGAAAGCGAATCCCGATTACGTCGCCGGCAAACAGTGCGTCTACGTTGGCATGACCGGATTGAACCCCGACGTGCGCTTTGATAAGCACAAGGCCGGTATCCAGGCTAATAAATTCGTGCAAAAATTCGGTCTGCGTTTGTTGACGGAACTCTACGAGGCTTATAACCCGATGCCATACGACGGCGCGCGCGACATGGAAGTGGAACTGGCGATCGGTTTGCGCGAGGCAGGATACGGCGTCTGGCAGGCATGAGCGCCGCCTCCACGCAACCGATTATCTCCGTATCGAACCTGTCCAAAACGTTCGCTTCCGGCCTCCAGGCGCTCAAGAACATCGATCTGGACATTCGCCGCGGTGAGATCTTCGCACTGCTCGGCCCGAACGGTGCAGGAAAGACGACACTGATCAGCACCATCTGCGGCATCGTCAACCCGACCGAAGGCAGCGTGACCGTGGACGGTCACGACATCATCACCGATTTCCGCGCAGCTCGCTCGATGATCGGCCTCGTGCCGCAGGAACTGACCACCGACGCGTTCGAAAGTGTATGGGGCACGGTGTCGTTCAGTCGCGGCCTGTTCGGCAAGCGGCCAAACCCGGCCCATCTCGAAAAGGTGCTCAAGGATCTGTCGTTGTGGAACAGGAAAGACAGCAAGATCATCACGCTTTCAGGCGGCATGAAGCGACGCCTGCTAATCGCCAAGGCGCTGTCGCATGAGCCGCAGATCCTGTTCCTCGACGAGCCGACCGCCGGCGTCGATGTCGAGCTGCGACGCGACATGTGGCAGCTGGTGCGCTCGCTACAGGCGGGAGGCGTCACGATCATCCTGACCACGCATTACATCGACGAAGCCGAGGAAATGGCTGATCGGGTCGGTGTGATCAGCAAGGGCGAGATCATTCTGGTCGAAAACAAGGCGGAGCTCATGCGCAAGCTCGGCAGAAAGCAGTTGACGCTGCATCTGCAGAACACGCTGCAGCTCGTTCCTCCAGAGCTCGCCAACTACCATCTTGAGCTTGCGAACGGCGGCAGCGATTTGATCTATACCTACGACACGCAAGGCGATCGGACCAGCATCGCGACGCTCCTCGAGGACCTCGACAGGGCCGGGATCAGCTTCAAGGATCTGCAGACGACGCAAAGCTCGCTGGAGGACATTTTTGTCAGCCTGGTGAGGAAGAACAAGTGAACGTTCAGGCGATCCGCGCGATCTACCGCTTCGAAATGGCGCGCACCCGGCGCACGCTCATGCAGAGCATCATCTCGCCGGTTATCTCGACTTCGCTCTACTTCGTGGTCTTCGGCGCGGCGATCGGCTCGCGCATCGCCCAGGTCGAGGGGATCAGCTACGGCGCCTTCATCGTTCCCGGACTGATCATGCTCTCGCTGTTGACGCAGAGCATTTCGAACGCGTCGTTCGGCATCTACTTTCCCAAGTTCACCGGAACGATCTACGAGCTCCTTTCGGCACCCATTTCCTATTTCGAGATCGTGGTGAGCTATGTCGGCGCCGCTGCGACCAAGTCGATCATCCTCGGTCTTATCATCCTGGCGACCGCCGGACTGTTCGTGCCGCTCCGAATCGCGCATCCGTTCTGGATGATTCTCTTTCTCGTGCTCACGGCGGTAACGTTCAGTCTTGTCGGCTTCATCATCGGCATCTGGGCCGACGGCTTCGAAAAGCTGCAGCTCGTACCGCTGCTGATCGTGACTCCGTTGACTTTCCTGGGAGGGAGCTTCTATTCAATCGATATGCTGCCGCCCTTGTGGCAGACGGTCACGCTGTTCAACCCCGTGGTCTATCTGATCAGCGGCTTCCGCTGGAGCTTCTACGGCATCGCCGACGTGAGCGTCGCTGTCAGCCTCGCCATGACGATCGTGTTCATGGCGATATCGCTGGCGATCGTGGCGTGGATATTCAAAACCGGATACCGGCTCAAGACCTAACGAACGCCGATGCGGCCGAATCGTGCCACGTCATGCGATCAGCAGCGCTCCTTCTTGACCGCCGCGCCGGCCCGGACTACGCTGGATCGGATTCCAGGTTGCGAGTCCCGAAGCGCTTGTGCCTTGCGCTACGGCGGCGGCCGCGGGAGTGCAACAGACAAGGGAGTGTCGAATGAGAAGAATGCCATTCGCGGGGGGTTTGTCCGCGCTGCTCTTTGGGCTGCTGTGCGCGCCAGTCATCAGCCATGGCGCCGCTATCAAGGGTAAGGTGATCTTCGCCGGTCCCGTTCCGGCGCAGAAAAAAGTCGATGTGACCATCGACCAATACGTGTGCGGCACCCAGAAGGACGCCGGCGATCTGTTGCTATCGCCCCAAAAAGAGTTGAGAAACGCCGTTGTCTGGCTGGAGAATGCGCCCGCGGGCACGGTCGCACCGGCTGAATCGGCCAAGGTCGAGATGGATCAGAACGGATGCACGTTCATCCCGCGGGTCGTAATTGTGCCCGCGGGCGGCACCGTGGACTTTCTGAACAGCGACCGCCTGCTGCATAATATTCATGCGACGCCGAAGCTGAACGCGTCGTTCAATCGGACGCAGCCGAAGAGCCGGACTATCCCGATCACCTTCGACAAACCGGAGATCGTGCGCATCAATTGCGACCTCCACTCGTGGATGGCGGGCTGGGTCGTGGTGGCGGCGCATCAGTATTACGCGATTACCGGCGCCGACGGCCAATTCGCTTTCGACAACCTGCCGTCCGGTCAATACAATCTCCAGGTGTGGCACGAACGCCTGGGGACAACGCGGGCCAGCGTCGCCATCACCGACCAGCAAGCTGGCCGCGTCACCGTCGAAATGAAATCACCATGATGCGCAGTGCGGCTCTAGGGAAGCACTTCGATCTTCTTCGAGGCTTCCCACGCGGCCGAATGGGTAGGCTCGGCGACGGCCCGCAGCGACCCGCCTTCGTCCAAGGCGATTGTGAATGTCACCACCGGCATCGAATACACCGGGTGGAGATACGTACGCGCGATCTCCACGGTATCCTTGTAAAGCGCGATGTAGCGGACGAAATGCTCGGATAGCGAGGGATGCTGTCCTCCGCTGCCGACGTTTATCGTGACGTTGAACCATTCACCGCGCTTGACGGAGTCGGGCGCTACGATCTTCGGTGTGTGCTTTGCATCGTAGGTTGTATGGATACGTTGAAATTCCGGCGTGAATTGCTCGGCCTGCTCGCCGGCAGCGTACACCCCCGTAATGCCGAGGCCCAGGCAGAGAAAAAGCGCGGCGAAAGCGGCAAGTCGTGGAACTCGAACGGCGTTTACCATCTCAGCACCTCGGATTCGTGGATTAGGGTTCCGGTACAAACTGGCGAACCAGCGCCAGCAGCTCGCGCGGACTGTACGGTTTCGCGAGGTAGCTGGTGGCGCCAGCCGCCGACGCTTTTTCCCGATCGCCGCTCATCGCAAACGACGTGATCACGATGATCGGGATATGGCCCGTGCGCGGGTCCGCCTTCAAGACCCGCGTCGCATCGAGGCCGGACATCTTGGGCAACTGCACGTCCATGAGGATGAGATCCGGCAGCTCCTGTTGAGCCTGGGCGACTCCGGATTCGCCGTCTACGGCTTCGATCAGCCGGTACGAAGTGCGGCTGAGCAGCTGACGCACTATTTTCCGGTTGTATTCGTTGTCTTCGATGTAAAGAATCGTCTTTTGGCTCATGCGCCGTCCCCTTTCGTCCGCAGGGGAACGGCAAAGAAGAACGTGCAGCCCTTGCCGATCTCGCTCTCGATCCAGATGCGGCCGCCGTGCATCTCCACGAATTTCTTGGTGATGCTGAGGCCCAGGCCCGTCCCGCCGAACTCACGCGTCACGGTCGCGTCGACCTGGCGGAACTCCGCGAACACATTCTCCTGCTCGTCCTTCGGAATGCCGATGCCCGTATCCGAGACGCGATAGATAAGCTCGCTGCCGACGAGCTCGACCCCGATCTCGACCCGCCCTTCCTTGGTGAACTTGATCGCATTGCCGGCCAGGTTCATCAGGGATTGGGTAAGGCGTCCGTTGTCGCCATAGGCGACCGGAAGATCGTCGGGGACGCTGATCACAAAGTCCAGGCCTTTCTCGGCCGCCAGCGACCGCAACGACACGTGAACGATGTCGATGACTTCCTGCACCGAATACTCACCCAGTGCCAGCTGCATGCGTCCAGCTTCGATCTTGGACAGATCCAGAACATCGTTGATCAGGCGCAGCAGATGGCGACCGTTGATCTGGATATCGGCGAGCGGTTCCTTCAGCTCGTTCGCCACCTCGCCATAAAGCCCGTCGAGAACCATTTCGGTGAAGCCGAGGATGGCGTTCATCGGCGTGCGCAGCTCGTGACTCATGTTGGCGAGAAATTCCGATTTTGCCTTGCTCGCCTGTGCCAATTGCAGGTTCAGACGACCCAGCTCGGCCGCCGCGCGGCGCTGCTCGGTATCGAAACGTTGAAGCTCTTCGCTCATGTGGTTCATCCGCTCTGCCAGCGCGCCGAACTCGTCGCGGTTGGGCACGCTGATCCGTTCGCCAAAATTGCCCGCTGCCACCTTGTCCAGGAAGGTCTGCGCTTCGCGCACCGGAAGGATGAATGACCACGAGATGACGAAACCGCAGAGCAGCGCGAACATCACCGCGCTCACCGCGAAAGCGCTGGTCAGAATCAGCGACTTGCGGTTGGCGGCAGTGACACTTTCGCGCAGGCGCGCCATTCGATTCTGCTGCGCCGCGACCAGCCGCCCCACCCGGGTCGTTATTTCGTTGTCGAGCCGCTCCTGGCGGTGAACAAGGGTGCCGGTCACTGCACCGAGCTTGCCATCGCGGATGGCGTTGGCCATGTCGGCCACGACCGCCATCGCCTCGTCTTGCGATGATCGTATTTCCTCGACCAGACCCTGCTCGGCTGTTCCCGCCGCTTCAACCTTGGCGAGCCTGTCGTTGAATCGATTATTCTCACTCAGGATCTTGGAGATCGCCTCCTCGTCCTGCGAAAGAAGCGCCAGGTCGGTGTAATGCATCTGCCTGGCTAGCGCATGCTCACCTTGCTGCGCCAAGCTGACCATTTCATGCGCTTCGTCGAGCAGCCGGCTCTGGCGCGTCGCGCTGACGATGGTCTGCAAGCTCACCAGCGCCATCGCAATAAAAAGCAAGGTGACGATCAGAAACGCGGCAAGCAGCTTGGTATGGACCGACGCTCGAATGCCCGCGACCCAACGCACCAGCGCGCGAAGCTGCGTTCGCCTCTGGATGCGCTCGGCGAGCTTTTCGAGTTTGATTTCCGGATGCTCCGCTGATGACGGATTTTCGAGTGAGGATTGCACGCTATTCTTACCGCCATCCGTCCTTGTGCATCTCCGGCCGAGGCCGTATATTTCCCGAATTGCTGGGACAATCGTTGGTGAGAACCCCTTCTCGCATCCTCATCGTCGACGACAACCCGACGAACGTCAAGGTCCTGCAGACTCGGCTGGCTGCCGAAGGCTACGAAGTCCTCACCGCGGCCGATGGCGAGGAAGGGCTGGCAGCCGCCCGGCAACATACTCCGGACCTGATTCTGCTCGACGTCATGATGCCCAAGCTCGACGGTTTCGAGGTGTGTCGGCGCTTGCGTGCCGACGCCGCGTTCCCGTTCACGCCGATCATCATGGTAACTGCGATGGCGGATTCGAAGGACGTGATCGCGGGGCTCGAGGCCGGTGGCGACGAATACCTTACCAATCCGGTCGACCCCGCCGGCCTGCACGACACGGTCGAGACACTTGCCGCCGAAGTGAAGGAGTGGAACGCTTCGTTGGAGCGGCGAGTCGCCGCGCAGGTCGGCGAGCTCGAGCGCGTCGGCCGCTTGCGGCGCTTTTTCTCGCCACAGCTGGCGGAGCTCATCGTCAACGGCGGCGCCGAAGATCCGCTGAAGAGCCATCGCCGCGAAATCACGGTCGTGTTCCTCGATCTGCGCGGCTTCACCGCCTTCGCGGAAGTCGCGGAGCCCGAGGAGGTGATGGGCGTGCTACGCGAGTATCACCAAGCCACCGGCAAGCTGATCCTTGAATACGAAGGCACGCTCGAGCATTTTACCGGCGACGGGATAACGATTTTGTTCAACGATCCGATGCCGATCCCGAATCCCAACGAGCGCGCGGTCCGAATGGCACTTGCTATTCGCGAACGCGTCGGCCGCATGGCGAAGGACTGGGTCAAGCGCGGCTACGAGCTGAGCCTGGGAATCGGCATCGCACAGGGCTTTGCGACCATCGGCGCGATCGGCTTCGAGGGCCGCTGGGACTACAGCGCGATCGGGACCGTCACTAATCTGGCGGCGCGCTTGTGCGGCGAGGTCCCCGGTGATCAGATTCTGATCGCCCAGCGCGTGTACGCGGGCGTCGAAACGCTCGTGGAAGTCGAGCCCCAGGAGGTGCTGACGCTGAAGGGCTTCCGCCGGCCTGTGATCGCCTATCGGGTCCGGAGGTTGAAAACGCCGCGGAGCTGAAGCTGCGGCGCCGGCGCTCACCGATCGGGTGCGCCGACCTCGCTCACCGATCGCTAAAAGCCCTGCCGGTGTGGCGACAAGCGCGCCCGATTCGGTTCAGTCCGCGTACCCCGGTAACTCGCGATCGAGTACCCGCATCATCGCCTCGAAGTACAGGCGCTCGCGCTCCGCGCGCGGATGTCGATCGTTATCCGAAGGTCCCTGGACCTGCGCGACGATGTCGTCCGACAGCACCGCGAGAGGCCGCCCCGTGGACATTGCCAGGACTTGTGTTCGGCAAACGCGTTCGAGCTTGTACAGCCGCTTGTAAGCCTGGGCAATGGTGTTTCCGGTCACGATCACGCCGTGGTTTTTCATGAAGACCATCTGCTTGTCGCCCATCAATCGTGCGAGGCGCTCACCCTCCTCGAGCGAATCGGCGGTCCCGGTGTAGTTGTCGTCGTACGCGATATGCCCATGGAAAAAAGCCGCTGTCTGGTTGGCCGGCAGTAAGCGGTTGTCCTTCAGCATATTGAGCGCGAGCGCCCAGGGCTGGTGCGTGTGGAGCACCACCCGTACGCCGCAGATGCGGTGGATCGGCGCATGGATGCACTGCGCGGACAGCTCGACAACGCCTTCGCCCTCGAGCGTGCTGCCGGATTCGTCAAAGACGATCATGTCGCTCGCCCGGGCCTCCGACCAATGCAAGCCGAAGGGAAGGATCAGATAGCAGTCGTCGCGGCCGGGAACGGTCACGGTGAAGTGGTTGTCGATTCCCTCTTCCAACTCGTGCAGCACGGCCAGGCGGTGCGCTGCGGCGAGGTGCATCTTCGCTTGCGCCACCGGATCGATCGACGCGAAGAAGACAATGGATGAACCGACATATGGCCCTCTCGATAAAATCGCTTCGGTCGCAGTATAACCGGGGGATGGCGTCGCGAGTCAGTTGGTCAGGCCAGTGTCCCCTCAGGATGCGAGTAGCGACATCATGCCGCAGAGATCCTTTCATCGACGGGACCGTTATCCGGGACCTTGTATTCCTGAGCTTGCTTGGTTGGTTTCCGGATACCCGGCAATCAATGCTACGCTTTGCAAAGACATTTTCTTGCCACAGACAGGAGCAGCAAGTGGCGCTTCTCGAAGTGCGCGAGCTGACGCGCAGCTTCTACGGAATTCATGCGCTTGGCGGTGTCGATCTTCGGGTCGAGGCGCATCGCATCACCGGTCTGATCGGGCCCAACGGTGCGGGCAAGACGACGCTTTTCAACTGCATTTCGGGCGTCGTCCCGCCTGACTCCGGGACCGTGCTTTTCGGGGGACAAGACATCACCGGGTGGCGCCCGGACCGCATCGCGTCGGTCGGGCTGATCCGTACGTTTCAGATCGCGCGCGGATTTCCGCGCCTCAGCGTGTACGAAAATCTGCTGCTGTACGGCGACCGCCAGCCGGGCGAGCGCGCATCCGCCGCGCTGGTGCGCTCGACCGCGGCACTGCGACGCGAATCCGAACTGATCGATCTCGCCTTCGCAATCGCTTCGCGCCTGAACCTGGTCCGGGTACTGAACGATCCTGCCTCGAGCCTTTCCGGCGGCCAGAAAAAACTTCTGGAAATCGGTCGCGTTCTGATGGCGCGCCCGCAGCTGATCCTGCTCGATGAGCCGGTCGCTGGCGTCAATCCATCGCTGACGCGGGAAATCGCTGGTCACCTGCGCGCGCTGGTCGACGACGGACTAAGCGTGCTGTTGATCGAGCATCACATGGACACCATTGCGCAGCTCTGCGATCACGTCGTGGTGCTGGCGGAGGGAAAGAATCTCGCGGAGGGCAGCTTCGATGAGCTCTCGCGCAACGAAGCTGTGCAGGAAGCGTACATGGGCCGGAAGCGGCGGGTCTCTTGAGCCTGCTCTGCGTCGAAGGCCTGGTCGTCGGCTACAGCGCCGCCGACGAAGTGCTGAAGGGCGTGGATTTCTCGGTCGACATCGGGGAGATCGTCGGTGTCATCGGGCCCAACGGCGCCGGCAAATCGACGCTGCTCAAATCCATTGCCGGGTTGCTCAAGCCGGGACGCGGCAGCATCCTCATGAACGGCGAGAGCATCGGCGGCCGCGCGCCACGCGACATCAGCCGCATGGGTGTCGCTTATGTGCCACAGGAGCAGAACATATTCCCGACCATGTCGGTGCGCGAGAACCTCGAGATGGGCGGCTACATCGATCCCGCAGGCTGCGGGCGCAAAATCGAACTGGCCTTCGAGCGATTCCCGATCCTGTCCAAACGGCGGCGCGTCGCATCGCGCGCGCTGTCCGGTGGCGAGCGTCAAATCCTTGCCATGGCCATGGCGCTGATGGTCGAGCCGAAGGTGTTGTTGCTGGATGAGCCTTCCGCCGGCCTGTCGCCGATCGCCGCCGAAGATTTGTTCGACAATATCGTGGCGGTGAACCGCGCCGGAGTGTCGATCGCGATGGTCGAGCAGAATGCGCGCGAGGCCTTGACCATCGCCCACCGGGCGTACATTCTGGTCGATGGGCGCAACCACCGCGATGGGCCCGCCGCGATGCTGGCCGGCGATCCTGATATAAGACGCATTTTCCTGGGTGCCTGAAATGCGAATGAACGTGAGCGACAACACATCGAAGGAGAATGCACTATGACGAACCAAAGAATTGCTTTGTCGCGCCGCGGCTTCGTGAAGCGCGTCGGTGCGCTGGCCGTCGCGGGCCTGGCGCCCGCGGTCGTGCGCGGCCAGGGTACACCGATGCAGCTCGGCGTGCTGACGCCGCTGACGGGGGCCGGCGGGTTCGATGGGCCGCGCATGCTCAAGGCGATGCAGGGGGTGATCGACGAAGTCAACGCGGCGGGGGGACTCCTCGGTCGCAAAGTCGAGCTGGTAGTCGAGGACGATCAAACCAACCCAGAGTCCGCGGTGCGCGCCGCGCGCAAGCTCATCGACGTGACCAAGGTGCCAGCGATCATGGGGACCTGGGCGTCGGCCGTCACTACCGCGGTCGCGCCACTCTGCTGGGAGAGCAGGACGTTCCTGACCACCGTCTCCGGCGCCGATTCCATTACCAAGCTGCCGCACCAGGGCTACCTCATCCGCACCCAACCCAACAATTATCTCCAGGCGGCCAAGCATGCGGAGTTCATCGCCGCGCTCGGCGTGAAGCGCTGTTTCATGATGTCGATCCAGGCGCCGTTTTCGCAGCCGACGCAGGAGCGCGCCACCGAGGTGCTCAAGCAGAAAGGGTCGGAGATGGTGGGCACGCTCATCTACGACAAGGATAAGACCACCTATCGCTCCGAGGTCGATCAGGCGTTGAAGACGCAGCCGGACCTGATCTATCTCAATGGCTACGCACCCGACGTCACGATCCTGCTGCGCGATCTCTACCGCGCGGGCTACACCGGCACGCGCTTCAGCCAATCCTACGCGGTGACCAGCAAGGTGCTGGAGTCGCTGCCCTTCGAAGTCACCGAGGGGGTCATCACGGTGCAGCCGTCGGCGGACGTTACCTCGCCTGCCTACGAACTCGCAAGGAAACGGCTCGGCATTGCCGAGCCTGATTCCTACGAGACACAGGCGACCGATTGGGCGAGCCTGGTGTCGCTTGCCATCGCCAGGGCGAAGGCGGCAACGGGCACTGGCATTCACGACAACGTGCGCAAAATTTCGCAAGGGAGCGGCACCAAGGTCTACAGCGCGGTGGAAGGTCTGAAGCTGCTTTCCCAGGGCAAGGAAATCAACTACGAGGGCGCGAGCGGCCCCTGCGACTTCACCGACATCGGCGACATCCTCGACTGCAAGTTTCGCTACAACAAGGTCAGCGGCGGCAAGTTCGTATTGCTGAAGGTCGCCTGATCGCTTTGATGCCGCCGTTGCTCGCGGAGGTAGCGCAGCTCGTCGTCAACGGCATGATGGCAGGCGCCATCCTGGCGGTGCCGGCCATCGGTCTGACTGCAATCTACGCGGTGCTGCGCTTTCCGAACTTCGCGCTCGCATCGCACGCGACCATCGGCGCGTTCGCGGGCTATATTGCCAACGCCAAGCTAGGGCTGCCGATCCTGCCGTCGGTGATGGTGGCGTTCCTCGCCGCCGGTGCGGTGGGCGTGGTGACCGACGAGGCCGTGCTCAAGCAGTTCCGGCCCGCGGGATTCATCACCACCGCCATCGCTTCCATCGCCCTCACGATCGCGCTCGAGAACATCGTGCGTTTCGGATTCGGCAATGAGCTCCGCGGATATGCCTTGCCGATCGAGCGCGATTGGCGCTTCGGGTCGATCCGCGTCGGACCGCAGCAGGTGCAAAATCTTGCGATCGCGGCAGTCGCGATGGCGGCACTGTTCTGTTTCCTGACCTTTACCCGCACCGGCAAGGCGATGCGCGCGGTCGCCGACAATCCAATGCTCGCGAGCATCAAGGGCATCAACGCCGACATGATCAGCAGACTGGTCAATTTTGTCGGCATGGGCCTCGCCGGCCTGGGAGGCATGCTGATCGGTCTCGACACCACCATCGATCCGCTGACCGGTTTCCGTTCCATCCTGTCGGTGTTCGCGGCGGCCGTGGTCGGCGGTCTGGGCAGCATTCCCGGCGCGGTTATTGGCGCCCTGACGGTCGGCATCGGCGAGGAATTGTGCCTGTTGTTCTTGTCGCCGGACTATCGCAGCGCCGTGGGCTTCGTCGCAATCCTGCTGGTGCTGACGCTGCGGCCACGCGGCATTCTGGGCCAGCGCGCGGACGCTTGAAAGATCAGTGGAAAACTATCTGATCGCGATGGCCGTGTCGGCCGGCATCTATGCGCTCATGGCGCTGGGTGTCAATGTCATCTGGGGCCTGGCGGGCATGGTCAACCTCGGCCTGGTCGGCTTCTTCGCCGTCGGAGCCTATGTGTCGGCACTCCTGACGTTGAAGCTGGGGCTGCCTATCGCTGTTGGCATGGCCTCCGGTGCGGTGCTCACTGCCGCGGTCGGCGTAGCGGTCGCGCTCGTCACCGTGCGCTTGCGCGGCGATTACCTGGCCATCGTGACGCTGGGCTTCGCCGAGACGATCCGCATCGTGGCCAGCAACACCCTGTGGTTGACCAACGGCACCGACGGGATTTCCGGCATCGCCGGCCCTTATCGCGGCAGCCTGTCTCCTGCAGCGTTCAATCTGACCTACCTGGCCATCGTCACCGCGATCGTCGCGGTGACCTTCGTGCTGGCGGAACGACTGCGCGCATCGCCCTTCGGCCGCGTGCTGCGCGCGATCCGCGACGACGAACAAGTCGCCGCCATCGCCGGCAAGCATGTCGCGTTGTTCAAGGTCAAGGCGTTCGCCATCGGCGCCGCGGCGCTGGGATTGGCCGGAGCGCTGTATGCGCACTACACTTCGTACATCGCGCCCGACATCTTCGTTCCCCTGCTGACGCTTTACATCAAGCTCGCGCTGCTGGCGGGGGGCCTCGGCAATAATCGCGGCGCCATCGTCGGCGCTTTCGCGGTGGTGTTCCTGCTCGAGTCCACCCGCTTCGTCATTCCTCTGGTACCAGGTGTGAGCGCGGTCCAGGGTGCCGCGCTGCGCGAGCTCTTGATCGCAACCGCGCTGATCGTCATGCTGCGCTACAGGCCCAGAGGCCTGATCCCGGAACGACTGCCGCGAATCCCGGTGCCACCTTCAACGCCTCCCTCAGTGCCCCCTGCCGCGGCCGCATCTACCAAGAATTACCAGCCGACCGCATAGCACGGGCGGCGGGGGTCGGCGCCGGCGGACATCACACCTCGGCTGCGATCCGAGCGCAGCACGCAGACGGCGCCGGCGCGCCAAACGAATTCGGGCCAGTCCATGATGTTGTGACCGCGCGCGGCCAGGCCGTCGCGGACGGCCTTCGGCACCCGGCTTTCGACGTGCAATACGCCGGGCGAATAGCTATGCGGCTCGAAGGAATCGGGAAAGCTGTACGACGCAAACCGTGGCGCTTCGACCGCCTGCTGCGGGTTCATGTCGAACACGGTCATGTTCAGGAACACCTGCAAGACTGCCTGCGCCTGCACGTCGCCGCCGGGGGTGCCAAGCGGCATCGGGCTGCCATCGGGCAGCATCGCGATCGCAGGACTGGGCGTCAGGCGCGGCCGCTTGCCCGGCGCGACCGACGACGCGTGCGCCGGGTCGGCCCAGCTCTGTGATCCGCGCGACGACGGACACAGGCCCGTGCCCGGGATGACCGGCGTGTCGTACGATGGGTCGCTCGGTGTAGCCGAGAACGCGTTGCCATCCTTGTCCATCACGCAGACGTATGACGTGTCATGCGCCCCCACCGCCGCGGAATCCATGGTCGGCACTGGCGCGCGTTGGCTGGCGAAACCGGAGATCTCTCCATAGGGCGGCATTTGCGGCCAGGCGCGATCGGGGCGCACCAAAGCACGACGTTTTTCCGCATAGGCGTCGGAGAGCAGCGTCTCGATCGGCACCGTCACTAAGCGGGGGTCGCCGTAATAGCGTTCGCGGTCGGCGAAGCCGAGCTTGATGGCCTCGGTCACCACGTGCGCATAATCGATCGAGTTGTGACCCATGCCCTTCAAGTCAATGCCGTTCAGCACGCCGAGCATCTGCGGCAATACCGGACCCTGGGACCATGGACCGCAGCAATACATGTCGATTCCCGCAAAGCGCGCCTTGACCGGCGGTTCGATGGCGACCCGAAACTCGTCCAGATCCTGCGCGGTCATAAGGCCGCCGTTGGCCTTGTGATATGCGACGATGGTTCGT
>VBDA01000350.1 GCA_005883655.1 Betaproteobacteria bacterium
TAGCGATACTCGTAGCAGGGATCGATATGATGGCTGGGGATCAGAATTGGCGCGAACGGCTCGCGCCGCCAGGCATTGCCGCCGATGGCTAGCGCTCCGAGCGTGTTGCCGTGATAGCTTTGCCGACGGGCAATGAAGTGACGGCGCTGCGGCTCCTTGCGCTCGACGAAATATTGCCGCGCCATCTTGAGCGCGGCCTCGATCGCCTCCGATCCCCCGGACACGAGATAGACCTTGGACATGCCCGGCGGTGCGTGCGCGATCAACTCATCCGCCAGTTCCTCGGCGACCTCGGTGGTGAAGAAGCTGGTGTGGGCGTAGGCGAGGCGGTCGAGCTGTGCATGCATCGCCGCGATGACCGACGGATGCTGATGTCCCAGACACGACACCGCCGCGCCGCCGCTTGCGTCGATGTAGCGCCGCCCTTCGCTGTCGATGAGAAAGACGCCTTCGCCTCCGACAGCGAGCGGATAACGATGATGAATCTGGCGCTGCAGGACGTGAGTCACCGCGGCCTCCGCCTACGGGGCGGCGTGACATAAGCATCGACGGCGAGAAGCTCGCGATCGGCCGCCGCGATCGCGGACAACGCGTCATCGCCGTCGTCGGCAGCAAGCAAGGCGGCAAGCGCCTCCGCCGCTGCGAACGCCGGCGTCATGGTGTGGAAGAACGACGGGCTCTCGGTCGATACCACCACACTCGCCTTCGCCAGCCGTGCAATCGGTGCGAGCGCGCTGTCGGTAAGCGCGACGATCGCCACGCCGCGCTTGTCCGCGTACGCGGCGTAATCGACCGTGAGCCGGGTATAGGGCCGCACGCTGACGACCAGCAAGGCATCGTTGCGTCCGGCCTGCCGCAAGCGGTCGATGCCCGTTCCACCCGCGCCGTCGACCAGCGTTACCCGACCGCCCGCAAAGGCGCGCACATATTGGAAATGGAACGCCACGGCAAAGCTCGATCGTTGCCCCAGCACATAGACATGACTTGCCCGCGACAGGATGCGCACCGCGTCGACGAGCTGCCATGACGCTGTTTCGCTCGCCAGCGCGCCCACGTTGCGGGTCATCGCTTCGACCAGGTCGAACGCGAGCACAGCCGCGCCCTGCTTCTTCTGGCGCGCCACCATGGCCTCGGCCTTGCCCACGAATCCGACCGGGAGCCGGCGCACGTTGTCGGCGTGAATTCTCCTGACTTCGTCGTAGCCGGCGAAGCCCAGACGTTGCGCGAAACGGGTCATTGTCGCCGCGGGTACGGCGATGCGGCGCGCCTGCTCCCGTGTCGACAACAGCGCCACCTCGCGCGGGTGGTCCATCACCCACTGTCCCACCAGGCGCAGCTGCGGCGGCAAGGCGTCGTAGCCGGCGCTGACGCGCTGCTGGAACGGGTTATGGCCACGAGGCACAGGGTGGGGTGCTGCCATCTCGAAGAAGAAATAAGACGCGCGAGTCGAATCCACCAGGTGCTGCGCACCATGAACGCCGCATACAACGGCATCGCCCGTTTCGAGCCGGGATGCTTTGCTCGAGGCGGCCCGTCTTTGGAACGTTTGTCTCTATTTCCAATATAATGAAACAAACGTTCTCTGTCGTCAACACTCGCTCGCGTCCGACGACAGGCGTCCCCGGCATCGCGGTCCGGTAGGGCCGCGGGCGCGACTCGAGGAACCGCCGCCGATGAGGATGCAACGCCACGATGCGGGCGCGACGGGAAGACGATGATGACTGCAGACCGGATGCCTCCCCTCGCCGACGAAGCCATGACCGACGAGCAGCGACGCTACGCGCACGAGATCGCGGCCGGCCCGCGCGGCGCCGTATACGGACCATTCGTTCCGCTGTTGCGTAGCCCCGAGCTCGCCGGCCACGCGCAGCGAATGGGTGAATATCTGCGCTACCGCAGCGCGATCGGAACGCTGTCCGAGCTCGCGATTCTCGTCGTGGCGCGGGCGTGGTCGCAGCCGGTGGAGTGGTCGATCCACGCGCCCATCGCGCTCCGCGTCGGCATCGCGGCCGAGACCATTGCCGCGATTGCGTCAGGTAAGGAGCCGCGGGGATTGCCCGACGACCAGCAGGTCATCTACGACTTTTGTCGCGAGCTCGACACGGACAAGAGCGTCTCCGACGCCACGTATGAGCGGACAAAGGCGCGATTCGGCGACAAAGGCATCATTGACCTGGCCGGCATCAACGGCTATTACACGTTCCTGGCGATGGTGATGAATATTGCGCGTACATCGGCGCCCGATGTCGGGGATGCCGCGCTGCCCGCGCTCTGAGTTTCCGCGTCGAGGGCCAAGCCTCTTAAGTGTCAGATTCGAGTTCCGGTGGCAGGATCGAAGAGATACTTTAGCGAGGTATGGCCCTGTTGCCGGATGCCGCCGTCAATCGCGTCCGCATTGAGTTGTGCGTGATAATCGCGAAACCAAAAGAAAGCATGGCATCTATGTCGTTCCCTATCGAACCTCCGATTGAACCCATGTTGGCCAAACTCGCCGACAGTCTGCCGGCGGATGATAACTTCCTGTTCGAGCCCAAGTGGGACGGCTTCCGCGCCATAGTCTTTCGTGGCGCTACCGAGGTGTATATACAGAGCCGCGATCTGAAGCCGCTCGATCGCTATTTTCCCGACTTGCATCAATCATTGCTCGACCTGCTGCCTGCTGGCTGCGTTGTCGATGGCGAGATCGTGATCGCCACACCAAACGGCCTCGACTTCGACGCGCTTCAGCTCCGCTTACATCCGGCACAATCGAGAACTGCCAAGCTCGCGAGGGAGACGCCGGCGTCGTTCATCGCATTCGAT
>VBDA01000261.1:0-3097 GCA_005883655.1 Betaproteobacteria bacterium
CGACGTAGCGCGCGCCCCGGTAGGCGTTGATCACGCACGGCGGAAAGGCGCCGGTGAAAATCACCAGCACCGGTCCGCCGATGCCGGTTCCGAACCAGAGGGCCGCAAATGGCACCCAGGCGATCGGGGCGACAAAGCGCAGTGCATCGAATAGCGGCGATACGATGCCGTCGAGCCAGCGAAACCATCCCATCGCGAGACCCAATGGCACGCCTATGAGCGCGCCAAGCCCGAATCCCATGCCGAAGCGCAGGAACGACGACAGCAGATGCTGCTGCAGCGTGTAACCGACGAACGGCTCTTGCGTAAGCTCGACGAACTTCGCCGCGACAATCCACGGCGGAGGCAGGAATCGCGGCGGCGCCAATCCGACTACTGCTGCCAAGGACCATGCGCCGAAGAATGCAATGAGTCCCGCGATGCTCAACAGGACGAGCTCGCCGAAGCCAAGCGGAGACTGCATATTCAACGCGTCCGCCACGGCATCGCGCGCAGCTCGAGCCACCCGAGCGCGAGAGTGGTGAGACCTCCCGCGACGGCGACGCCGGTCATGCCGACGACGATCATCGCCGGAAAAATATCGAGCCCCGCCTGATACAACACGTGCCCCAACCCGACGATGGCGCCGATCAGCTCGCCGGCAACCAATGTCGTCCAGCAGGCCTGTAGCGAAAGCCGAAGACCCGTGAATACCAGCGGCAGCGAACCGGGAAAGAGCACTTCCAGCACCAGCATTCTCCGGCCGATCCCCAGCGAGCGCGCGGCCTCGATCAGATGCGGCTCGATCGAACGTACGCCCGCATAGCTGTTGATGACCGCTGGCACGAAAGCGGCAAACCAGATCACCAGTACCTTGGCTGCGTCGCCCAACCCCAGCCAGACGATCGCGAGCGGAATCCACGCCAGCGGCGGGATCGGCCGCAACAACAAAAAAACAGGATTGATCAGCGCCTCGGCGCGCCGACTCCAGCCCATCAGCATGCCAAGCGGAACGCCGATCGCCACCGCCGCGGCGAAGCCCATCAGCACCAGCAGGGAGCTGTGGAAGAAGTGCTCGTGCAGCTTGCCGTCAGCGTAGCCGCGGATGGTGATCTGCTGCAAGGCCCGGGCCACTTCCGCAGGCGTGGGAAAATACACCGGCGGTATGGCATGCGTGATCGAAGTCGCCCCATACCAAAGCAAGGCGAGCGCCGCAAATGTCGCCGCGCCGACCGCCAGCCGGAAAGCAGCCGATCTCCCGTCGCCCATCGGGCAGACCCGTCAATTGATGCTGTTGGCGAACGCCTTGAGCTTCGGATCCCGATCGACCATGCGCATGTACTCGTCGGTAATGTACGCGGAAGTCGCCGGCGCTTCCGCGATCGAGCCCGAGCTTTTCATGAACTCGCCGATTTGGGTCAGCCACTTGTCGACATCCGAGGTTCCGGTCGCGCGATCCATGATCTTCAAGTGTCCGGCGAGATCGAAAGTCGGACGCGTATCGAATTCCTTGCGCATCGATGCTTCCGAGATGGTCACACCACCCAGCTCGTAGAATTTTTTCATCATCGCGATCGCCTCGCTGCGATGCGCGTTCATCCATTTCCACGCGCGCAGATAGACCGCGAGGAACTTGGCGACGTCTTGTGGATGTTCCTTAGCATAGTCGGCACGGACGACCAGCGCACCTGGGATCACAGTACCTGTTTCCTTCCCCGAGCAGATGACTTTCGCGCCCGCCTTCTCTTCCATCGTGTAGATGTTCGGGGCCCATAGCCCGCCTAGATCCGCGTTGTTGGACGACATCGCCGAGATAATCTCCGCCTGGCCCATGCTCTTGATCGTTACGTCGGCTTTCTTCAATCCCCACTTCGCAAGACACGATTGGACCGCGTAGTCACCGGTCGAGTTCGCAGTGAGTACGATCGTCTGGGCTTTGATCGATTGCGGATTCTTGATGAAGCCGTCGGCCTTGGCGGCGGTCGCGACCAGGGCGTTGCCTGCCGACTCGTCATTGGTCAGCCCGATGGTGAGCAGATTGAAACGGGCGGCGCCGAGCACCGCGGGTACCGAGCCGGTTCCGCCGACATCCCAGGATTTCGACGCCGACGCGGCGATCTGCGGAACCCCGGCCGGAAAAGTGCTGAATGTGGCTTTCAGCCCGAGCTCCGCCCACCAGCCCTGCTGATCCGCGACATAGAAAGGCAGCGCCCAGTAAAGCGCCGGCTGATAGCTCACTTTGATTTCCGTGACTTGCGCATGAGCGAACGTCGCTAGTGCCGCGATCGCAATGGCGCAAAGCAGTTTCGGTGTTGCCTTCATCATCGCTTCCTCCTGGTGGCTGGGAAAACTTGGTGTTCCTTAATGCTTCTCAGTGCTCATCTGGCGCCTGCTGCTCACGCAGCAGCCGCCAGATGCGAGTCCTCAAATTCACGAATGACGCTTCGTCCATGACTTCCTCGATGCGCTCGTGCCGCTCCCATCGCTCGGCCTTGCGCACCGAGGCGGTGTCGATGATCTCCGCGATCCTGCCCGGACGGCGGGTCATCACGACGACGCGGTCCGCGAGATAAACCGCCTCCTCGACCGAGTGCGTAATGAAGAGCACCGTCCGCGGGTTCACGCGCGAAAGCTTGGTCAGCTCCTCCTGCATCACCACCCGTGTCTGCGCATCGAGCGCGCCGAATGGCTCGTCCATCAGCAATACATCCGGGTCGAGCACATAGCTGCGCGCGATGGCAACACGCTGCTGCATACCGCCCGAGAGCTGATGCGGAAATGCCGATTCGTAGCCTTGCAGGCCCATCAGGTTTACGTAGCGTTCGATGCGTGAACGGCGCTCGTCCGTGGCGACACCGGCCGCACGCAAGCCAAAGTCGATATTTTCAACGACGCTCTTCCAGGGAAACAGCGCAAATTGCTGGAACACGACCGAGCGATTGGGGCCCGGTCCGGTAACCGGCTTTCCAGCCACGGTGACCGATCCCGACGTCGGAAATTCCAGGCCCGCGGCCATTCGCAGGCACGTCGTCTTGCCACACCCGGACGGACCGACGATCGCGACGAACTCCCTGGCGCGCACCTCGAAGCTTACCTCGTCGACCGCGGGAAGGTCCTG
>VBDA01000261.1:3172-3439 GCA_005883655.1 Betaproteobacteria bacterium
ACCCGCCGTCGACGAAAATCGTCTGGCCGGTTATGTAGTCCGATGCAGGGCTGGCAAGGAACACCGCTGCACCCCACAGATCGCGCAATTCGCCGTTGCGACCGACAAACGTGTGCGCAGCCATTTGCTCCCAGCGCTCAGGATCGCTTGCGACGGTCGCGGTCAGCGCGGTAGCGAAAAATCCCGGTGCGATCGCGTTCACATTCACGCCATGCCGCGACCACGCCTCGGCCTGCGCTCGCGTCAGTTGCATGATGGCACTCTTCG
>VBDA01000262.1 GCA_005883655.1 Betaproteobacteria bacterium
GCGTTCCGGGAGAGATCAGCGTGCCGAGGATGTGTTCGTCCTCGACCCGAATGTAGACGGGCTCATCGCGTGTCGGCATACGGCTCCGTCCAGCTGTATTTGGTGAGGGGCCCGACGCGTAGATCGATGCCCGAAAAATAGACCACGGCGTGTGCGGGCAGCGCCGGGGAATCACCATATACTTCGCGTGATATCGCACGCACGGTATGCTGCGTAGGTTCGACTCGAAACGCTTCCAGCGCGCCGATCTCCGCGCCGCTCGCGCCGCCCAGCCGCCAAGATTGTTCGAGCACACCCGAGCGATGGCGACCTGCTGCGTCCAAGCCCTGCGCCACATCATAGTTGCGCCGCGATGCATAAAAGCCACCGAAGCATTGCGTCGCCGCGTCGTCATAGATGCGGGCCTGCGCAATTGCGCGCCGGATGTTTTCGGGCAGCGTCAAGGCCAGCAGGTCGTCGAAATCGCCCTGCACCACGATGAGTTCCGAGCCACCGTAGACCTGCGCGCCATGGTTGTTCGTCGTAAGGTACTGCGTGCCGTAGTACGTTCCGACAGCGTCCGCAACGCGAACCTGGCCAACGCTATATGTGTTCACGTCGTTCAGATTCTGTTCGATGACCGCGCCGAATCGAGCCATTTCTTCTGCATCGATCGCATCCAGCGCACGGGCAAGGTCATCTGCATTGTCTACCGTCGATTGACCTCGACCGGCAATTCCGGTCGCGCGCTTGACACGTACCGGCCCACATTCAAGGAGCTTGCGGCCGGCCAACAAGGCGTCGTCCTTGACGAATGCGCTGAAGCCATCCAGCACGTCTTTGGCGACGCGGCGGGGAAATGCGGCGCACCATCCCGTTGGTGCAGGCGATGCAACATCGACCAGTGGATGGGTGATCGTTTTGGTTGCTACAAAAGGGTACGGCACCACGCCTCCGAAAAGATCGTGCTCGCAACGTACGCCAAGACGCGACGCCGTTTCGCTCGTCAATGTATCGCTCGGAACAAAGTAAAGTGGCGCGGCGTACTGGCGCAGCGGGTCATATTTGCCTTCGCAAGCGAAGCCTGTGAATGCTGCCAAGCGCCGTGCGATTTCCTTCTGCGTGGTCGCTTCGTGCCCATCGGGCATCTCCGGTGCGCCGGGCGAATACGTCACGACTGCGCCGAGCGCCCGCGCTTGGCGTTGAGGCTTCCACGCATCTCCAGCTCGCGCACACCGATCAGCGACGGAGGGAACCTTCACGGTATCGTCTTCTGGCAGTGGTTTTGGCAAATGGTGCCATGGCCACGAGACTATCAGGCCTTACGCGTGTGTTGTCCATGATCGTCTTCCAGATCAGCCTTGCTCACCAGCTTGTCGAGCCGTTCGGTGCGGAGCTGGTCCCAACCCGCCTGGTCACTGATGGCATCGGTGTAACGTCGGCAATGTTTCGTGACTTGTGTCGACGGTTCAGCCAGACGTTCCCCAGCGGCCAAGGGTGCGCGCTTGGTTCGCACCGGCGATTTCGCTGAGATGCATCGGTCGATCCGGGCCCGGAAGCGCCCGATCGAATATCGCGGGCGCGATGGCAAGCAAGCCCGCGCGCGTATCGGGATTCGATGCCGCGCATTCCAGCGCTTCCCGATCAACCCAGACGGGTTTCCCGGAGACAATCCTTACGTAGATGCGTCCCGTATCCTGATTCGCAAAGTTGATCTCACGAAACTTGTCGATGCATTGCTTGAGAAACCCAGTGTTGTTCTCGGGCGCCAGGACGCTCTGGTCGCTGTAAAGCAACTCCGGAGCGGTGGCATTGACGTCTACCCTCCGGTATCGCTCGACATCGAGCGCGCAC
>VBDA01000263.1 GCA_005883655.1 Betaproteobacteria bacterium
TTGTCGAGAAATTCGAAGTGCACGCGTTTGTCGGTACGTTGTATCCAGGTAAAAAAAAGCTGCGGCATTCCCGAGTACGCTACGACGCTGTGCGCGAGAGTGTCATCGACGGCTTTATAGCGGCCGAACTCGAGTCCGCGGTTCCAGGCGCGCTCCACGAGCGACGCCGGCGGCGTGATCACGAAAAAGAGATAGACGATCTGACCGAATCTGGTCAGCAGATTGCTGCCCGCCTCGTTCGAATCGGGGGCGAAGCTATCGAAACGGAAGCGATCGATCAGCAGGTGCGACATCTCTCCGCGCCCCGCTTTTCGCGCCATGTAGCGATCGAGTTTTTGATCGATTAGCTGGAGCTCCTCTCCGGTGAACGAGGCTGCATACCTGAAGACGGCGCCAAGACTGTCGTAGTCGATCAATTGTTTGCGCCAGATGTCCGGACTGATCAGCGCAAACTCGCTCCAGGCGACCCCGATATCGCCGGCGAGCGTCTTTTGCAGCGGACGCAAGGTGCTCTTGCCCGAGGCCGACGGTCCTTTTGTATTCATGACCACCGGCTGTTCTTGACGCGGTAGCAGGCTGTACCCTTCGATCTCGGCCGCATGTGTCATCCATGGCTCGATCAGCCGTCCGATTTCGTCGCTGCCAAAATGGTTGCAAGCCATGTCGGTAACGAGCGACGCGATGAGCTGGCGGCTGCCCCAGACACTGCCGTGGCGGATAAGCAACGCGGAGACGACGGTCGACAGCGCGCGGTATGCGGTTTGCTCTGCTCCG
>VBDA01000264.1 GCA_005883655.1 Betaproteobacteria bacterium
TCGGATTTCACCGCCGATGCGGTATCCCGGGGCAAACCAGGTCCCATACCATGGCTCGGCATGTCGATCGCTGAATTTGCCGCGCTCGACCGCGTGCTGGTCGTCGGCAGCTTCCTGCGCAAGGATCATCCACTGCTTGCGGAGCGCCTGCGTCAGTCGGTGAAACATGGCGCGCAGGTCTCCATTCTGCATTCCGCGGCTGACGAGCTGCTGATCACGCTCGCGCACGAGTTGTTGGTCGTGCCTTCGCGTCTCCCACGAGCACTGGCCGAGATCGTCGTTGCCGCGGCAGCCGTCGCAGGCATGCCGGCGCCCGCGGCGCTTGCGGGAATCGAGGCCTCCGACGTCGCGAAGGCAATTGCCGCGAGCTTGGCGGGAGATGCCGGCGCGGATGGCAAAAGCGCTGACAAAGGCGGTGGCAAAGGTGGCGGCAAAGGTGTCGGCAAAGGCATTTTCCTCGGCAACTTCGCGCAGCAGCATCCACAAGCGGCGCAGCTGCACGCACTGGCGCAGTCGCTGGCCGAGCTGACCGGCGCGCGCCTGGGCTTTCTGACCGAGGCCGCGAATTCGGTCGGCGGCTACCTTGCCTCCGCGTTGCCGAGCGCTGACGGTTTGAATGCCGCGACGATGCTGGGTGTCGGAGACGGCGTTCCTCCTAAGGCATTCCTGCTCCTGCACGCCGAGCCGGAGCTGGATATGGCCGATCCGGCACGGGCTAGGGCGGCGCTTGCCGCTGCCGAATTCGTCGTTGCGCTCTCGCCCTTCAAGCACGGAGCAGTCGATTACGCCGACGTGATACTGCCGGTCGCGCCCTTTACCGAGACCGCAGGCACCTTCGTCAATTGCGAGGGCCGTGCTCAAGAATTCGCTGCCGTGGTGTTGCCGCTTGGCTTGGCGCGTCCGGCGTGGAAAGTCTTGCGGGTGTTGGGATCGATGCTCGGTCTCGCCGGCTTCGGCTACGACAGCATCGAAGCGGTGCGCCGCGAGCTGCCTTCGCCGGACGAGATCGCCGCGCGGCTGTCCAACGCGACACAGACCGCGATCGACGCGCGGGTGGCGGCTAATGCGAGTCGCGGCGACGGCAGCGCGCGCGGGGCGGAGCGCGTCGCCGACGTTCCCATTTATTTTACCGATCCGCTGGTTCGTCGCGCCCCATCGCTGCAGAAGACACGCGACGCTCAGGCGCCGCTCGCGCGCGTCAACGCGGCGACGCTGGCCGCGCTCAAGCTTACCGACGGCGGTGTGGCGCGCGTGCGTCAGGCGGGGGGCGAGGCAATGATGAAAATCGCGGTTGATGCGAGCATGCCCGACGGATGCGTACGCGTCGCGGCGGCGCACGCGAGCACCAGCATGCTCGGACCCATGTTCGGCCCGATCGGCGTGGAGCCTCTGTGATGGATGAGCTGCTGCTGCCCGCGCAGCGCCTGTTCGGTGCCGCCTGGCCCACGGTCTGGACATTGGCGAAGATCATCGCCATCACCGTTCCGCTGATCTTGTGCGTCGCCTACCTGACGCTCGTCGAGCGCAAGGTCATCGGCTGGATGCAGGTGCGCATCGGCCCCAATCGCGTCGGCCCGCTGGGTCTGCTGCAGCCGTTCGCCGACGTTTTCAAGCTCATCTTCAAGGAAATCGTGGTTCCGACCGGCGCCAGCCGGACGCTGTTCTTCGTCGCGCCAGTCCTTTCGATCGGTCCGGCGCTCGCGGCATGGGCGGTGATCCCGTTCGACGACGGCCTCGTTCTCGCCAACGTCAACGCCGGTTTGCTCTATATCCTTGCCATGACTTCGGTCGGCGTCTACGGCGTGATTCTCGCCGGATGGGCGTCGAATTCCAAGTACGCGTTTCTCGGCTGCTTGCGCTCGGCCGCGCAGATCGTTTCCTATGAAATCGCGATGGGCTTCGCGCTGGTCGGCGTGCTCATGGCGGCGTCGAGCTTGAACATCAGCGACATCGTCCGCAACCAATCGGGCGGGTTGTCGCATTGGTACATCTGGCCGCTGTTTCCGCTGTTCGTGGTCTATCTCGTGTCAGGCATCGCCGAGACCAACCGCCATCCATTCGACGTCGCGGAGGGTGAATCCGAGATCGTCGCTGGATTTCACGTCGAGTATTCGGGCGTGGCGTTCGCGGTGTTTTTCCTGGCCGAGTACATGAACATGATCCTGATCTCGGCGCTGGCCTCGATCATGTTTCTGGGGGGGTGGCTCTCTCCGTGGCCGACCATCCCCGACGGCCTGCCTTGGCTGCTGCTCAAGATGTGCGCGGTGCTGTTCATCTTTCTCTGGATACGGGCGACGTTTCCGCGCTACCGATACGACCAGATCATGCGCCTGGGCTGGAAGGTGTTCATTCCGATCACGCTGGTGTGGATCGTGTTTCTCGGCGCGATGATGCAGACGCGCTGGGCATATCTGTTTCACTAGGGCCTGAACAAGTCCTATCTAATCGACTGAGGAACCGGCCATGCTTCAAAGAGTGCGCGATTTCTTCAACACCTGGCTGCTGATCGAGCTTGGGAAAGGGCTGTGGGTGACCCTCGGCAACATGTTCGCACGCAAGGTTACCGTGCATTGGCCGGAGGAAAAGACGCCGCAGAGCGGACGCTTTCGCGGCTTGCACGCGCTGCGCCGCTATCCCAACGGCGAGGAGCGCTGCATCGCCTGCAAACTGTGCGAAGCGGTCTGTCCGGCGCTGGCGATCACCATCGAATCGGAGCAGCGCGACGACGGCACCCGGCGCACCACCCGCTACGACATCGACCTCACAAAGTGCATATTCTGCGGCTTTTGCGAGGAAAGCTGCCCGGTCGATTCCATCGTCGAGACCCGCATTCTGGAATACCACGGCGAAAAGCGCGGCGACCTGATCTACACCAAGGAAATGCTGCTGGCGGTCGGCGACCGTTACGAAGCACAGATCGCCGCCGATCGGGCTGATGACGCGCGCTATCGATGACCGCCCAGACCGTCATTTTCTACGCCTTCGCCGCGATCCTCGTG
>VBDA01000104.1 GCA_005883655.1 Betaproteobacteria bacterium
TTCTGAAAACGACCGATGCGCGGCCTTTCATTCCAGAGGCGCCGAACCTAGGTTAGTGTCCACTTTCACTGAAGTGCAGATCTGGCCTCGGTCAAGCGCCATAAAGTGACCCGCTATGCAATGTTTGCAGCAGGGTCTCACGTCGCGATCAGCCGCCTCGGCCGGGATCGTCATAGGTTAGTTCGGCTCTGGGAACGAGAACATCACCCGCGGACGGGCGCCGGAACCAATGATGATATCGCGTCGTTGCGATGCGCCGTCCTTGGTAGCGCTGACCGTGTAGCGGCCCGGCGGGAGGTTCGCGAGTAGAATCGGACCGTCGCTGATGGTGTTGAGAACAGTGGCTCCCCGTTGATCGCGGATATCGATTTTTACGTCCGCAACATATTCTGCGCGCGGGCTCGCCGGTGATGCCATCTCGATTGCAAGCGAATAGCGCGATGCCGCCTGCTTCATCGCGTCGGACTCGTCCTTCCCGATACCCCCGCTGACGTAGGTCACCGAGCCTTGACTGCGCTCCGGTGGCAGCGTGCCCTCATCGGCGTGTGCCGCAGCCGCAAGACTGATGACGACCAGACCAAGCAAGAACCGTCGGGTTGTCGGCATCATAGCCTCCATCCGGGTAAGGAATTGCGTCATGCACCGGCGGCTTAATGGGCAAGCCGCCGTGCCCTCATGCCCGATAGAGTTTTCCCGCCGCGATTGGTTCCGTGTTCCCACGTTCGCTTCAGGGCTTTGGCCTCCGCTTCAGGCCTTGCCGGTCGTTGGGATGAACTTCAGCGCCAGGCCGTTGTTGCACCAGCGCTGGCCGGTCGGCGGCGGCCCGTCATCGAAGACATGTCCCTGATGCCCGCCGCAGCGCGTGCAGTGATACTCGGTCCGCGGCAAGATCAGCCGGAGGTCCTGCTTGGTCGCGAGATGCCCTGGAATAGTGGTAAAAAAGCTCGGCCATCCGGTGCCGCTATCGAATTTCATCTGCGAGGTAAAAAGCGGCAGCGTACATCCTGCGCAGACGAACACCCCCGCCCGCTTTTCGTCATTGAGCGCACTCGAGAAAGGCCGTTCGGTGGCTTCCTTGCGCAGCACGGCAAACTGCGGCTCGGGCAGCGACTGCTTCCATTCCGCCTCCGTCCGCTGAATCGGCGCCGTGGATTGCGCGACGTCCGCGCCCTTGGCAAGCAATGTCTGCCAATTCTGCTGGATTTCCGCCAGCGGTCGTGCGGGCTTGGTATCGGCTGCCGTGACCAAGCCCGTCCACCCTATGGTCGCTACGCCCAGCGGCGCAGCCGCCAATGCCCCGAGCACCGTGCGTCGTTTCATTGCATCTCCTTCGTGACTGGTTGCAGCTTGGACCGCCCAAGAGCATGAAGATTGCCACAATTTCAGTCGTCCGGAGCGGTGCGGGCCTTACACCCTCCCCGGGGCGCCAGCAGGCGCTTCCAGCGGCGCCCGAACGCGATCGACGGAGCCGATTTCCATTAGACTTGGGCATGCCGATCGTCGACGACATCGCCGGCCTGCGCCGAATCCTGACAAAGCAACGAACCATCGCCGTCGTCGGTCTCTCCGCGCAGTGGCACAGACCGAGCTATTTCGCAGCCAAGTACATGCAGGATCATGGCTATCGCATCATTCCGGTGAACCCGAATTACGCTGAGGTTCTCGGCCAAAGATGCTATCCGAGCATCACCGACATCGCCGAGCCGGTCGGAATCGTCGACTGCTTTCGCCGAGCGAGCGAGATGGTGCCCATCGCGCGCGACGCGGTAGCCATCGGCGCCAAGGTCCTCTGGATGCAGCTTGGCATTCGCAACGACGAAGCCGCCAGCATTGCGACCACTGCGGGACTCGATGTCGTCTTCGATCGATGCGTGAAAATCGAACACGCGCGCATCATGGGCGGCCTCAACTGGGCCGGCGTGAACACCGGGGTCGTCTCCGCGCGGCGCGCCAGCTAGGGGCCTGTGCACATGGCCGACCGCAAATACGGTTTCGACACCTTGTGCCTTCACGCAGGGCACATTCCGGACATCGCGACCGGCGCCCGCGCGCTGCCGATTTATCAGACGACTTCGTTCGTGTTCGACAGCGCCGATCACGCCGCGAGCCTGTTCAACCTGCAGACGTTCGGCAACGTGTATTCGCGCATCTCGAATCCCACCGTGGCGGCTTTCGAGGAACGCGTCGCCGCCCTCGAGGGCGGCCGCGCGGCGCTGGCCGCGGCGACCGGGATGGCTGCGCAGATGACCGCGCTCTTAACGCTGGCGCAGAACGGCGACCACATCGTCGCCTCGCGCACGCTCTACGGCGGCACCTATTCGCAACTTGCGGTGACCTTCGCCCAGTTCGGCATCGCCACCAGCTTCGTCGATTCCGACGACCCGGACGAGTTTCGCCGCGCGATTCGCCCCGAAACCAAGGCTGTGTATGCGGAAACGATCGGCAACCCGCAGCTCAACGTGCTCGATATCGCGGCGGTCGGGTCGATCGCGCACGACGCCGGCGTTCCTCTGGTCATCGACAACACACTCGCTTCGCCGTTTCTGTGCCGACCGCTAGAGCATGGCGCCGACATCGTGATTCATTCGGCGACCAAGTACTTGGGCGGTCACGGCACGACCATGGGCGGAGTCATTGTCGAGTCCGGCAAGTTTGACTGGGGGAACGGCAAGTTCCCGCAGATGACCACACCATCGCGTGGCTATCATGGAGTGATCTTCCACGAGACCTTCGGCGATTTCGGCTTCACCATGAAAGCTCGCATGGAAACCATGCGAACGCTTGGGCCGACGCTCGCTCCGTTTAGCGCGTTCCTGCTGCTGCAAGGGATCGAGACGCTGCACCTGCGCATGCCACGCCACTGCGAGTCGGCATTGGCCGTCGCTCGGCATCTCGCTGCGCATCCCCGTGTCGACTGGGTCAGCTACCCGTTGCTGGAGGGAAATCGCTACCAGGCATTGGCGCAACGCTACCTCCCGCGAGGTGCGGGAGGCATCCTTACTTTTGGCGTCAAAGGAGGCGCCGCGGCCGGCGTGCGATTCATCGAGTCGGTCCAGTTCCTGTCGCATCTGGCCAATGTCGGCGATGCCAAGACGCTGGTCATTCATCCGGCGTCGACCACACATCGCCAACTCGACGAAGAAGAGCAGCGTGCCGCCGGTGTTGCGCCGGAAATGGTCCGGCTGTCGATCGGCCTCGAAACGCTCGATGATATTCTCTGGGACATCGATCAGGCGCTGGAGGCGGGCACGTGATGGCGATCGATGCGAACAGTGCAGGGCTGGCGAAGGCATGAGCACCTCACGTTATCCGGCGCTGACGTGGCCATGGGTTGGCGTGCTTCTATGTCTCGCGCTATCGGGCCAGGAATACCTGCTGCAGGCGGCTGGCCCGAATGCGTCGCTGACGGTATATCGCATCGTACTGATGGCCGTCGGCGTAAGCTCAGTCGCGCTGGTCCTGTTGCCGCCGAGGCGGATTGCCTACTTTCTCGCTTTTTTCATCTGTGCGAGCTTGATCCTGTACGCGCTCTATCTGCAATACATCGAGGGACTCGAGCCGTGCCCCTTGTGCGTATTCCAGCGCATTTGTGTGATCGGCATGGGAATCGTGTTTCTGATTGCCGGCTTTCACCATCCGGGCCGAGGCGGTGCGGCGGCCTACGCGCTTGTGCAACTGCTGATCGGAGGCGCCGGCATCGCTTTCGCGGCGCGGCAGGTGTGGTTGCAATCGCTGCCGCCGGATCAGGTGCCGTCCTGCGGCATGGGGCTCAACTACATGCTCGACACGCTGCCTTTCACCGACGTCTTGAGAAAAGTATTCGAGGGCAGCGGAGAATGCGCGGAGAAAAGTTGGGAATTCCTGCATCTTTCGCTGGCGGCGTGGATGCTGGTGTTTTTCGTTGCCATCATCGCTACCAGCTTTGCGCTGATACGGCGGGATCCGTAAACTGGTATCGGCGTCGACGTTAGCTGCTCACCGCGTCGGCTCCTAGCAAGCCATCCGCGAGGTGTAATGTCGAGCGTCGCCGACTAGCGCTGATTCGCGGGCGCTCGCACCCCATTCGCTTCGCGAACGGGACCTGGCTCGCTGCTCACAGCGCCACCTGGCTCGCTGCTCACAGCGCTACTTCGGCGCCATGCGGATTGCGCCGTCGAGGCGTATCACTTCGCCGTTGAGCATGGGATTACGGATGATTTCCGCGACCAGCGACGCATACTCCGCGGGCCGGCCAAGCCGCGGTGGAAACGGGACCATCTTTCCGAGCGACTCCTGCACTTCGACCGGCATGCCAGAGAGCATCGGCGTTTCGAATATGCCCGGCGCAATTGTCATCACCCGAATGCCATAGCGCGCAAGCTCGCGGGCGACGGGCAGGGTCATGCCGACCAGTCCTGCCTTGGAGGCGCTGTACGCCGACTGGCCAATCTGGCCGTCGAACGCGGCAACCGACGCGGTATAGACGATCACTCCGCGCTCACCGTCCGCATTCGCGGCATTCTTGGTCATCGGCTCCGCGACGAGCCGCGTGAGATTGAACGAGCCGATCAGATTGATCTGGATGACACGTGTGAAGCTTGCCAGCGCGTGCGGCCCTTCCTTGCCGAGTATTTTTTCGCCGATCGCGACGCCGGCACAATTGATGACGCCGTGGAGCGCGC
Organism: Betaproteobacteria bacterium; assembly: GCA_005883655.1. GTDB lineage: Bacteria > Pseudomonadota > Gammaproteobacteria > Burkholderiales > Casimicrobiaceae > PALSA-1003. The sequence continues at coordinate 4,662 of VBDA01000104.1, forward strand.
CGAATGCGGCGAGTCCGGCAGCGACTGCGGCCCTGGCGCTGGCTTCGTCGGCCACATCGGTCTTGACGAACCGCGCCGTCCCCCCAAGCTCCGCCGCGAGCGCAGTGCCGGCCGCGTCGCTGATGTCGGCGAGGACGACCCTGCCGCCATTGGCGACGATCATGCGCGCGGATGCTGCGCCGAGGCCCGACGCCGCGCCGGTGACAAAAAATATGTTGCCGGCGATCTGCACGCTCTACTTCTCCTGGGCCTTGAACACCGTCGTCGCAGTGGCGACCAGTCCGGCGAGATCGGACAGGTTCGACGGGACAATGAGCGTGTTATTGGTCTTGGCCAGATTGGCGAAGGCGGCGACGTACTGCTCGGCGACCTTGAGGTTGACGGCGTTGACGCCGCCGGGCGATACGATAGCCTCGGCGACCTGGCGTATGGCCTTGGCATTCGCTTCGGCGATGGAGAGAATCGCCGCGGCCTGACCCTGCGCGGTATTGATCTCCGCCTGCTTGACGCCCTCGGACTGCGCGATCGCCGCGGCGCGGGCACCTGCGGCAAGATTGATCTGTTCCTGCTGCCGGCCCTCCGAGGTTGCGATCACGGCGCGCTTTTCACGTTCCGCGGTGATCTGCGCCTGCATCGCGTGGAGGATCTCCTTCGGTGGCGTGAGGTCCTTGATCTCGTAGCGCAAGACCTTCACGCCCCAATTCGACGCGGCCTGATCGAGCGCCGCCACCACCAGGCCGTTGATGTGATCGCGCTCCTCGAACGTCCGGTCCAGCTCCATCTTGCCGATCACGCTGCGCAAGGTCGTCTGCGCGAGCTGGGTGATTGCGACCATGAAATTACTCGAGCCATAGGACGCGAGCTTCGGGTCGGTGACCTGAAAATAGAGGATGCCGTCCACCTGCAGCTGCGTATTGTCTTTGGTGATGCAGATCTGGCTTGGAACATCAAAAGGTATTTCGCGCAAATCGTGCTTGTAAGCGACGCGGTCGACAAACGGAACCACGAAATTCAATCCGGGCGCGAGCACGGCATGGAATCGTCCCCAACGTTCGATAACCAGCGCATGCTGCTGCGGAACGACACGTATCGCCTTGGCGATAACGATGACGACAACCAAGAACAATGCCAGTGTGACGATCCCGGAACCCATCAGAATTACCTCCTCCATGGCTAGGGCCGTGCGCTAGAGTTGCTGCGGAGCGTCGGGGCGGCGATCGGAGAGAATCAATACCGAGCCGCGCATCGCTGCGATGTACATGGTCTTGGCCTGCGGAACACCGGTCGCGGCAAGCTCCGCGTCCCACGTGCTGCCTCGGTAGGCGACCCGCGCAGTACCATCCGGGCCCCAGCTTTGGACCTGCACCATCTGCCCGATGTCGAGCCCCTGCTGCGCCGGCGTTCGGAGAACCAGGTCGCGCTTCCACCGCTGGAGCATTACGGTGCCGATGACGCCCAATGCAGCGGCAATCAGCCATTGCAGCGGCACGCTGGCGTCGAACCACGCAGCTGCGCCGCCAAAAGCAAGCGCGATACCGACTACTAACAGGTAAAAAGTCCCGGTAAGCAGTTCCGCGGCGACCAACGCCGCAGCCGCGATCCACCATATCCAGTACGCGCTCATCGCTCGCTCCTCCCGCGACGAAGCATATCAAGGATCGGGAAACGCCGGCTCCTTGCAGGCGTTCTCGCGGAGCTTGCAAGGCGCCGTCTTTGCCCCACATTGAGCTATAATTAGCCCTTTCTTATCAATCCCTTCGCCGGTTATTTCCCGGCGGCGACGATAACAGCATGCCCATCTACGAATATCGATGCACGGATTGCGGCCACCGCCTCGAAGCGTTGCAGCGCCTTGCCGACCAACCTCTGCTCGTCTGTCCCGCATGCGGCAAGGAAAGTCTGACCAAGCTGATGTCCGCGGTTGGATTCCAGTTGAAGGGAAGCGGTTGGTACGCGACCGATTTCAAGCACTCCGGTAGCAAGCCTGCCGAAAAAGGCGCGAAATCCGAGGCCGCAAACGAGGGCGCAGGCAGCGCTGAAAAGGGTGAAGGCGCGGCAGCGACAGCTTCCGCCGGCGACAACAAGACCGACGCCAAGACCGCCGCCACGCCCCCCAGCAGTGAGAGCAAAACAACGAGCACCGAGACCAAATCGTCGACCACCACGCCCCCTGCCAAGCCTGCAGCGACCGGGTCCTGACCTCCAGCTATCGCAGGCAGCCAACGTGAAGCGCTATCTCATCGCTGGGCTACTGGTCTGGGTCCCGCTCGGCATTACCATCTGGGTACTCTACTTTCTGGTGAGCACGCTCGATCAGACGCTGCTCTTGGTCCCTGAAAGCGCGCGTCCGGAAGCCTTGTTCGGATTTCACATTCCAGGGCTCGGCGGCGTACTCAGCATCCTCATTCTTCTGCTCACCGGCGTCCTCGCCGCGAACTTTTTTGGTGCACGACTGATCACGGTTTCGGAATCCCTGCTCGGCCGCATTCCAGTCGTAAAGTCGATTTATTCGAGCGTCAAGCAGGTAAGCGACACCTTGCTCTCCGACACCGGCAATGCGTTCCGCAAGGCGTTGCTGGTCGAGTATCCCTATCCCGGATGCTGGACTATCGCTTTTCAGACCGGCTCGCCGGCGATCGCTGTTGCAGGCTTCCTGGACGAGGAGCACATCAGCGTCTACGTTCCGACCACGCCGAACCCCACCTCGGGATTTTTTCTGATGCTGCCGCGCTCACGCGTACACGATCTGGATATGACGGTCGACGAGGCGTTGAAATACATCATATCCATGGGCGTGGTCGCGCCCAAGCCGCGCGCCCCGCCGGTCGGCCGCGAATTGCCGGCTGCGGCTTCCGTACTCAACCACCGAAATTGACCGCGAGTAACTCGCGTCGCTGGCGCCGTCTCGCGCGAGCAGCCAGTGACCGCGCTTTAGGTACGCCCGAGAATCGATCCGCCGCCGGAGCAGAACGTGAGACGCACTGACTATTGTGGCCGCATCGACCGTACCCGACTCGGCCAGATCATTACCGTTTGCGGCTGGGTTCATCGCCGCCGCGACCATGGCGGGGTCATTTTCATCGATCTGCGCGACCGCGACGGTCTATTGCAAATCGTCTGCGACCCCGACCGCGACGTTACTTTTGCGGCCGCCGAGAAGTTGCGCAGCGAGTTCGTCATTGCCGTGACCGGTCTGGTGCGACCGCGTCGGGAAGGAACGATCAACACCAATCTGATCACCGGCGAGATCGAGGTTCTGGCGCACGAAATCGAAATCCTGAACGTCTCGTTGACGCCGCCTTTCCTGATGGACGACGAGAACATTTCGGAAACCGTGAGGCTCGAGCACCGGGTGCTGGACCTGCGCCGCACGCCGATGCAAAAGAATCTGATGCTGCGTCACAAGGCGTCGATGAGCGCGCGCCGGTATCTCGACGCGCACGGCTTCGTCGATATCGAGACGCCGGTTCTGTACAAATCGACGCCGGAAGGAGCGCGCGAGTTTCTGGTGCCCTCTCGCGTTCACCATGGCCACTTTTATGCGCTGCCGCAATCGCCGCAGCTGTTCAAGCAACTGCTGATGATGGCCGGTTTCGACCGCTACTACCAGATCGTCAAGTGCTTTCGCGACGAGGATCTGCGCGCCGATCGCCAGCCCGAATTCACCCAGATCGACGTCGAGACGTCGTTTCTCGACGAGCTCGAGATCCGCGAGCTGATGGAAGGTCTGGTGCGAACCATGTTCCAGGAGACGCTCGGCGTCGAGCTGGAGAAACCGTTCCCGATCATGACTTACGCCGAAGCGATGCGCGACTACGGCTCGGACAAGCCCGACCTGCGCGTGCCGCTCAAGCTGACCGAGCTCACCGATCTGGTGCGCCACTCGGAGTTCAAGGTGTTCCGCTCGGCGGCGGATCTCCCGAATGGTCGCGTCGCGGCGCTCAACGTCCCGGGCGGCGGCACGCTGACGCGCAAGGAGATCGACGAATACACGACGTTTGTCGCGATCTACGGCGCGAAGGGCCTGGCCTACGTCAAAGTGAACGATGCATCGAAGCCCAATGAGCAAGGGCTGCAATCGCCGATCGTGAAGTTTCTTTCGGTCGACATACTGGCTCAAATCATCGCCAGGACCGGCGCGAAAAGCGGAGACCTGATCTTTTTCGCCGCCGACCACGCGAAGATCGTCGACGACGGGCTCGGCGCACTGCGTGCCAAGATCGGCCACGAGCGCGGTTTCGTGCAGCCTGGCTGGAGACCGCTGTGGGTCGTCGACTTCCCGATGTTCGAATACGATGAGCAAAAAAAGACCTGGGGAGCGCGCCATCATCCGTTCACCGCGCCCAAGGACGGCCACGAGCACCTCTTTGACGCCGATCCGGATAACGCGCTTGCCAAAGCCTACGACGTGGTGCTAAACGGTTGGGAAATCGGCGGCGGATCGGTGCGCATCCACCGACCCGAGGTCCAGGCGAAGGTGTTCAAGGCGCTTGGCATCGGCGAGGAGGAACAGCAAAAGAAATTCGGCTTCCTGCTCGACTCGTTGAAGTACGGCGCGCCGCCGCATGGCGGCATCGCCTTCGGCGTCGATCGCATGGTGGCGCTGATGGCTGGCGTCGATCAGATTCGCGACGTCATCGCTTTCCCCAAGACGCAGCGCGGGCAGGACCTGCTGATCGGCACTCCGTCGGCTGTCAGTGAGCAGCAGTTGCGCGAATTGCATATCCGGATTCGCGCCTCCGATCAGTTGGCGTAAACTTTACGCATGGTCATCTGTCGATATCTCGCGATCATCGCGCTGGCGGCGTCCACACTGTTCGGCATCAGCAGTGTGGAAGCCCGGCGGGAGTCGACGGCTGCTTTGGCGCCGATCGCTGCGGCCGAGCTGCCGAAAGAAGCGCGCATTACGCTGGCCCGCATCCACGACAACGGACCGTTTCCTTACGAGCGCGATGGCATAGCATTCGGCAATCGCGAAGGCCTGTTGCCGCCGAAGCCACGCGGTTATTATCACGAGTACACGGTCAAGACTCCCGGCTCGAGAGGCCGCGGCGCTCGACGCATTGTTTGCGGCGGCGAGACGACGACCCTCGCCGAGTGCTATTACTCCGACGACCATTATCAATCGTTCAAGAGCATTCGCCCATGAAGCTGCCCGACCTTGCTGTTTACGACGAAGCCGGTGTGCGCGACTGGCATGGCGATTTTGATACGGTCAAAACGGCGGCGGGTGCGGCCAAGCTTTTGTTTCATTCGGTCGACGCCGCCCACGCCGACAGCAAGAGCGCGCTTCTGGCGGCGCTGGCCAAAGGCCTCAAGCTGCCGGAACATTTTGGCAGCAACTGGGATGCGCTCGCCGACTGTCTCGAGGATGGCGACTGGCTCGGCAGTCATGGCATGGTCATCGCCATCCGTCATGCGGCAAACTATCGCAAGGCGCACGCCGCCGATTGGGAAACGTTGAGCGACATTCTGAGCGAAGCAGCCGAATACTGGCGCGAACGGCATAAACCATTCTGGGTGTTCATTCACTAGGCGTGCGTGGCCGGTCCGTCAGAACGTAATGGCGGGCTTAAGCAAGCGCTTCGCGCAAAGCCTTCCTTGAGCCGCAAAATACCGGTGTCGACGCTGGTGCTGGTGCACACGCCTGAGTTGCGAGTGCTGTTGCTGGAGCGCGCGGATTTTCCGGGCTTCTGGCAATCGGTTACCGGCAGCCAGGAGGATGCCGAGTCGCTGGCCGAAACCGCGACGCGAGAGCTGAAGGAGGAAACAGGCATCGATGCTGCGACCTATGGTGGTGTTGTTGACTGGCAACTCTCGAATGTCTATGAAATTTATCCACGCTGGCGCCATCGCTATCCTGCGGGGACGACACACAACACCGAGCACGTGTTCACGCTCGAGGTCCCCGGCCCCATTCCGATTCGCCTGAATCCGCGCGAACATTTGTCGCATCTCTGGCTGCCATGGCAGGAAGCGGCAGCAAAGTGCTTTTCGTGGTCGAATCGCGCGGCGATCGAAGCATTGCCCATGCGATCGGCGTCCAAGTCCACCGCCAGGAACATTC
>VBDA01000265.1 GCA_005883655.1 Betaproteobacteria bacterium
TGCAGACCAACGGCAATCGCGAGGTTCTGGTACCGGCGGGCAAGGGCGAAGCGGCGTGAGGTCCCGGTGTCTCGGCGCGGTCGTTGCTGCAATGGCGCTGGCGATTGCGTTTGTGAGCGCGGCCGCAGCCTCCGGCATCGACCAACTGAGGGCGTTCGTCGACGGCGCGCGCACCGGCAAGGCAACGTTCCGGCAAGTCGTTGCGGCCAAGTCGGGACGTGTGCCGCAGGCTTCCAGCGGCACATTCGCGTTCGCTCGGCCGGGCAAGTTCCGCTGGAGCTATGACAAGCCGTATGCGCAACTGCTCGTCGGCGATGGCGACAAACTCTGGATTTATGATCGCGATCTCAATCAGGTAATCATCAAGAAGCTGGATCGCGCGCTCGGCGCGACACCGGCTTCGCTGCTGGCCGGCAGCAACGTATTCGAGACAAACTTCGTTCTGATCGACGGCGGCAATGCGGACGGAATCGAATTTGTCGAAGCACAACCCAAATCGCCAGACACGGGGTTCGACCGCATTCGCATCGGATTCAAGGAAAATCTGCCGCGAATGATGGAGCTGCATGACAACTTCGGTCAGCTGACGCAGCTGACCTTCGATACGTTCGAGCGCAACCCGGCGATCGACCCTGCGCTTTTCCGATTTTCGCCCCCGCTCGGCGCGGATGTGATTGGTAACTGAGCGGCAACTGCGTGGCAACTGCGTGGCAACTGAGCGGAACCTGAGTGGAAGCTGATCTTTTCACGGTCGCCAATCCGGCCGCGCCGCTGGCGGAACGGTTGCGACCGCGGACGGTGGGCGAAGTCATCGGACAACGCCATCTCCTGGCCCCGGGCAAGCCGCTGGCCGTCGCATTCGCGACCGGCAAGCCGCACTCGATGATCCTGTGGGGCCCTCCCGGCGTCGGCAAGACGACCTTGGCGCGATTGATGGCCGATGCGTTCAACGCCGACTTCATTGCCCTCTCGGCGGTGCTGTCCGGGGTCAAGGATATTCGCGATTCCATCGCCCGCGCCGAGGCTACGCTTGCGCAATCGGGCCGCCACACCATCCTTTTTGTCGACGAAGTCCACCGCTTCAACAAAGCGCAGCAGGACGCGTTTCTTCCCTATGTCGAGCAGGGACTGGTCACCTTCATCGGTGCGACCACCGAGAACCCATCCTTCGAGGTCAACAGCGCACTGCTGTCCCGGGCGACGGTGTATGTGCTCGAGGCGCTTGACGCCGATGAGCTGGCGCAGCTCCTTGAGCGCGCGCTCGCAGTCGCGATGCCGGAGTCCACGCTCGCGGCGACGGCGTGCGACGCGATTATTTCCTACGCGGACGGCGACGGACGGCGCCTGCTCAATCTGGTGGAGCAGCTCGGCGTCGCGGCGCAGGACGCGGGCAAGCGCGACATCGACCTGGCGTTCGTCGAGACAACGATCACCCGCAGCATGCGCCGCTTCGACAAGGGCGGAGAAGCTTTTTACGATCAGATCTCGGCCCTGCACAAGTCGGTGCGCGGCTCCGACCCGGACGCATCGCTATACTGGTTCTGCCGCATGCTCGACGGCGGTGCCGATCCTCTTTATGTCGGCCGCCGCATGATACGCATGGCGAGTGAGGATATCGGCCTCGCCGACCCGCGTGCCCTTCAGATCACGCTCGACGCGGTGGCGACCTTTGAGCGCCTGGGAACGCCCGAAGGCGAGCTCGCGCTGGCCGAGGCGGTCATCTACCTCGCCTGCGCGGCCAAGAGCAACGCGGTATACATTGCCTACAACGCCGCCCGCGCCTTCATCGCCAACGATGGTTCGCGGCCGGTGCCGCTGCGCCTGCGCAACGCGCCGACGCGGCTGATGAAGCATCTCGGTTACGGCAAGGACTACCGCTACGCGCACAACGAAGAAGACGCCTACGCGGCTGGCGAGCATTATTTTCCTGACGGCATGCAAGCAGCGCGGTGGTATGTCC
>VBDA01000266.1 GCA_005883655.1 Betaproteobacteria bacterium
CGCCGGCATCGGTGGATCTGGCGGCGCTGGCGCGCGAAGTCATCGCCGACCTGGCGCCGCTCGCCGGTGCCAAGGGCATCGATCTCGGGCTCTCTTCCACTGCTTCGATGGTCAAGGGTGACGCGGATGCGCTGCGCACGCTGATCTCGAATCTGGTCGACAATGCGATTCGCTACACCCCCGCCGGCGGCAGAGTCGATGTCGCGCGCGCCGACGACGCAGGCAGCGTCGTGCTCACCGTGCGCGATAGCGGCCCGGGCATTGCGGTCGAGGACCGCGAGCGCGTGTTCGACCGCTTCTATCGCGGCAGCCACGCCGGCGGCATCCGCGGCAGCGGTCTCGGATTGGCGATCGTCAAGCAAATCGCCGAGCGCCACCGTGCCGACGTCGAGCTCGGGACCGGGATCGACGGCCGCGGCGTGGGCGTGACGGTTCGCTTTACGCAACCCATTCCCGGTTCGTCCGCTGTGGCTCCCACCGGGTCTTGATGTTGCTGTCCAATCGATGAAATGGCGGCTCGTGCTAATCTTCGCGCGACACTCTCACCAGGGAGAACCATTGAAAAAGTTCAGCACGTCTTTTCTATTCTCGATCGCGATGCTTGCGCTGACCATCACAGCCGCGCTTGCCGCAGACCGGGTACAGCCCGGGCAATGGGAAACGACGATCACTTCCGGAGGGCGGGACAGGGTGCTGAAGAGCTGCGTCACCGCCGCCGAGGCAAACGTGGCGAATGGGGACGAGAAGACGTTTCAGCAATCCGTGGTCAAGACCGCCGAGGACGCCGGTTGCACGGTCAAGGATGTCAAGGTTTCGGGGAATCAGGTGATCTCCGACGCAAGCTGCGGGGGCCACCAGAACACGAGCACCACGACCTATCACGGCGATTGGTACGAACAGACGAGTTCCAACGGAACCAAGGTTCGCGCCAAGCGCGTCGGCGCCTGCCCGTAGTCGTTCGTATTCCCGCTGGTTCGCCCAAAAAAAAGCCTTTGCTGCCGCCAGCAGCGGTCTTCGACACAAAAATCGTTTGACGGTCTTAATGTTCCCTTAAGTCTTGGGCCGTATCTTGGGCTGCATGCCGGAACATCCCGGCAAAGTTACTTACCCAAGGAGCAGACTTATGGAATCGAGAACACTCAGACGCAGCGCGGTCGCACTCGCGATAGCGGGCGCGTTCGCGATTGGCGTCACGACCGCCGACAAGGTGTCGATGCATGCCGCCAACGCGGCGGTTTCGCCGCCGACCGTTTCCACGCCGGCGATCTCGGCGCCTTCCAACGTCGCGCCGGTCGCGGCACTGCCGGACTTCAGCGGGCTGGTCGAGAAGTACGGCCCCGCGGTGGTCAATATCAGCGTCACCAGCGACGGTCGCAAGCTGACCGCCGACGAAGACAGCTCGACACCGGACATGGACCAGCTGCCGCCGTTCCTGCGCGATTCGCCCTTCTTCCGCAACTTTCCGACACCTCAGCAGCGCGGGCCGATGCGCGGCATGGGCTCGGGCTTCATCGTCAGCAGCGACGGCGTAATCCTGACCAACGCGCACGTGGTCGCCAACGCCGATGAGGTCACGGTCAAGCTGACCGACCGGCGCGAGTTCAAGGCCAAGGTCCTCGGCAGCGACAAGACCACCGACATCGCCGCGCTCAAGATCGATGCGAAGAATCTCCCGGTCGTGAAAATCGGCGACCCGGCGCAGACGCGTGTCGGCGAATGGGTGGTCGCGATCGGCCAGCCCTATGGCTTCGAGAATACCGTGACGGCGGGAATCGTCAGCGCCAAGGCGCGTGCGTTGCCGCAGGATTCGTATGTGCCGTTCATCCAGACCGATGCCGCGGTCAATCCTGGCAACTCTGGCGGGCCGCTGTTCAACTTGAAGGGTGAAGTCATCGGGGTGAACTCGCAGATCTTCAGCCATTCCGGCGGTTTCCAGGGTCTCGCGTTCGCGGTGCCCATCGACATCGCGATGCAAGTCGAGGACCAGCTGCAAAAGCACGGCAAGGTCGAGCACGGCCGCCTCGGCGTCACCATCCAGGAAGTCAACCAGGCATTGGCGCAGAACTTCGGCTTGAAGTCGACGGCCGGAGCGCTGGTGGGCTCGGTGCAAAAAGAAAGTGCCGCGGCCAAGGCCGGGATCGAGCCCGGTGACGTCATCGTCAAGTTCAACGGCAAGGACATCAACGCTTCGGCCGATCTGCCGCCGCTGGTGTCGAGCCTGAAGCCGAATACTCAGGCGACGCTTGAAATCTGGCGCGACGGGAAATCCAAGCAGGTGGCCGTGACCATCGGCGCGCTCGAAGACAAGGCGGTAGTCGCCGAAAACAGCAAGGCCGAGCTGGGCAAGGCGCGCTTGGGCATTGCGGTGCGGCCGCTTTCGCCGGAGGAAATGCGCGAGGGCTCACTGCCAAGTGGCGTGATGGTCCAGGATGTCGCCGGCGCAGCCGCGCGAGCAGGCATCCGCGCTGGCGACGTCATTGTGGCGGTCAACAACACGCCGGTGAAATCTCCTGCTCAACTCAAGGAGCTGGTGGCCAAGTCGGGCAAGACGGTGGCGCTTTTGATCCAGCGCGACGACGCGCGCATTTTCGTGCCGGTGAACCTCGGCTGACCCGATTGAGCGCGCACTGACGTTAGTAATCCAGGCAATCCGACAGTGGGAGCTTCTCCTCCCGTGTCGACCCCCAAGCGGACGGTGACCCCCGTCCGCTTTTTTTATGGGTACAAACCTGGCGGTAGCGGTGCCTGCTCGTCTGTTCAACCTTGTGGCGTTCGATCTCCCTGGGTACGGCGCATCCGCCCCGCCGCTGCCACGGTCTGCCGTGTCACGGAACCAGCGGATTGAGGACAGAAAAGCGCCCGGAATACACGCATCCGAGGCTGGTGCTTTGACCGCT
>VBDA01000267.1:0-958 GCA_005883655.1 Betaproteobacteria bacterium
ATCATCTCGGCGCCGATCCTCTCCAGCCCGGAGGGATCGTACTTCTACCCGCCGATCATCGCCGATCCGAACCCTGCCAAGGCGGGCTCGATCTTCCAGGGTTCGTTCTCCGTCTGGCGGACGCAGGACTGGGGTGGCAATCAAGGCTACCTCGAGGCCAACTGCCCCGAGTTCACGACCTCTGCCACCCAGCCAGGCTGTGGCGACTTTGTCATCATTGGCAATGGTGTTCCATCGACACAGCTAACCTCGGCTGCTTGGGGAAGCCGCACTGGCGGGGCAGTTGCCTGGATTGCGCGGGCGCCGCAAAACACCGGCACGATCTGGGCGGCGACGGGTGCTGGCCGCGTGTTCATTACCGACAAAGCGGATGCAGCGGCTGCCTCGGTCGTCTGGAACCGGGTCGACCCCAACCCGGCACAGCTCAACACTCCGAGCCGCGCGATCAGCGAGATCTATGTTGATCCAGCGAACGCGCATCATGCGTGGATCTCGTACAACGGTTACAACGTGAACACTCCGGCTCAGCCGGGGCACGTTTTCGAAGTGACCTGGGGCGGATCGGGTCCGGCAATATGGGTCGATCGGAGCTACAACCTGCCCGACTTCCCGATCACGGCCGTGGTGCGCGATGACGTGACCGGCGATCTCTACGCGGCCTCCGACTTCGGCGTAATGAAGCTCGCAAACACCGCGACGTCGTGGGCGGTGGCGGGCGCCGGCCTGCCGACGGTCGAAGTGGCGGGCCTCACGATCGTGCCAAGCGCGCGGATTCTGTATGCCGCCACGCACGGGCGTAGCGCGTGGTCATTTCAGTTGCCATAGGATTCAACGACCGGTAAGTGGAAAGGGCCGCTTCCGCGGCCCTTTCCATTGGTGCGTCCAGCAGAGCGCACCGCACAGCTACCACGTCGCTGCCCACTTCGACTCCAATCGTCAAACCGGACGCCGCCTGGAG